>JBAZNL010000003.1 GCA_041649275.1 Candidatus Izemoplasmatales bacterium | reverse complement strand
GCGGGACGTAGTTGGAGCGGACGCGGCCGATCGTCTCCATGCGCTTCTTGGCGAAGCGCTTGGCGGCTTCCTGGGTGTGGATGTTCTCGTCCTTGGCGATCGTGAAGATGTCGATCAGGCGGTCGTAGATCTTCTCGACGTCGCGGACGACCTTGTCGCGGTTGTAGGTGCCGAGCTCGTTGAAGACGTTGATGACGCCGCCGGCGTTGATGACGAAGTCCGGAGCGTAGAGGATGCCCTTGTCCTTGATCATGTTGCCGTGGCGGTCTTCGTCGAGGAGGACGTTGTTCGCCGTGCCGGCGATCACCTTCGCCTTGATCTTCGGGATCGTGTCGTCGTTCAGGACGGCGCCGAGGGCGCACGGGCTGAGGACGTCGACGTCGCACTCGAAGAAGTTCTCGGGCTTGACGTACTCGACCTCGGGATGCTCCTTCTTCATGCGTTCGATGTGCTTCGGATTGATCTCGGAGAAGTAGATCTTCTTCGCCTTGTTCTCGACGAGGTAGTTGATCAGGTAATATCCGGTCTGGCCGGCGCCCTGGACGGCGAACGTACGCTTGGAGACGTCGTCGTCGCCGAACGCGAACTTGATCGCGGCGCGGATGCCGTGATACGCGCCGAGCGCGGTGATCGGCGACGGATTGCCGGACTTGCCCTCGAGGCCGACGACGTGGTCGGTCTCCATCGCGACGAAATCCATGTCCTTCGTATTCGTATTGACGTCTTCGGCCGTGATGTAGCGGCCGTTGAGGCTCTGGATGAATCTCCCGAGCGCACGGAAATATGCTTCGTTCTTGACCACGTTCGGATCGCCGATGAGGACGGTCTTCCCGCCGCCGAGGTTGAGACCGGCGGCCGCGGACTTGTAGGTCATGCCGCGGGCGAGGCGCAGGCAGTCGATGACGGCGTCCTCTTCGGACGCGTAGTTGAGGATGCGGGTGCCGCCGAGGGCCGGGCCGAGGGTGGTGTCGTGAATGCAGGTGATGCCTTTGAGGCCGGTGGTCTTGTCGAAAAAGTAGACCATCTGTTCGTAGCCGTGCTTCTCCATGTATTCGAATTTGTTCATGGTACTCCTCCGTTTCGAACAATGATAGCGTTTGTTGTAAACGCTTCCAAAATCATTATATCATCTCGTCAATAGAATGCAAGAAAAATTCGCCCGCGCACGTGCGAAATTTCAGACGCGATCCGGCTTGTTGTTTTACCATTAGATTATATATTGAGATATATAATCAATGTTATGCAATGGACGCATCCATGGGATTTTCCGAATGCGGATCGGAAAAGGCGCGTCCGTCTGGACGCGCCTTCGTCGATGGATGGGAAATCAGGAGCCGAACGTCGGTCGTTCCCGTCCGCAGGCGGGACAGAGGAGGGCATGGACCGAGAGGTCGGACCCGCACGCCGGGCAGACCCATCGTGTTCGCTCGCGTTCGAGCGCCTTCTCGAGACCGTGCTCATGAAGGAAGGATAGCGTCCCGATCAGGCTTTCCCGCCAGCTCGTTCGGTAGCGCATGTCGATCCGCCGTTCCGTCGCGCACGGAAAGGAGGCGCATTCGTCGCAGCGTCCGCCCGCGGGATGCTTCGGGCAGTTCTTGATGGAACATTTTAGCGCGTGCGTGCCCTTTCCTTCATCGGACGGATGCATGCATCCGGGACAGCGGTTCTTCTTCCGCGAAAACGCCGCGCAAGTCGCGCAGTCGATGCCGCACGGGGCGATCATGTAGGATTCGAAGACTCTGGTCATGGCAACCTCCCAAGCGAAAGCGCGTCCCTGGATGGACGCGCCGGATTCAAAGCTGTTCGCAGATCGACTTGCCCTGCATGTGTAGGACGAGATAGTCTGGGCCGCCGGCCTTCGAGTCGGTGCCGGACATGTTGAAGCCGCCGAACGGCTGGTAGCCGACGATCGCGCCGGTGCACTTGCGGTTCAGGTAGAGGTTGCCGACATGGAACTCTTCGCGCGCCCGTTCGAGATGCGCGCGATTGTTGGAGATGAGCGCGCCCGTAAGTCCGAACTCGGTGTTGTTGGCGATCGCAAGCAGGTCCTCGAAGTCCTTCGCCTTGCAGACGGCGAGGACCGGTCCGAAGACCTCCTCCTGCATCAGCCGCGCGTGCGGGTCGAGGTCGGCGATCACGGTCGGTTCGATGAACCAGCCCTTGGCGGCGTCGTAGCCGCCGCCGGCGACGAGCCGGCCTTCGGTCTTGCCGACCTCAATGTAGTTCGAGATCGAGGCAAACGCGCCCTTGTTGTTGACGGGACCCATGTAGTTCGCGAAATCGGAAGGATCGCCGACGGTCAGCTTCTTCGTCGCGGCGACGACGCGGTCGAGGACAGCGTCGTAGACGTCCTGGTGGATGATGGCGCGCGAACAGGCGCTGCACTTCTGGCCGGCGAAACCGAAGGCGGATTTCACGATCGCGTCCGCGGCGAGCTCGACGTCGCAGTCCGCATCGACCGCGATCGCGTCCTTCCCGCCCATCTCGGCGATCACGCGCTTGAGCCAGATCTGGCCCTTCTGGACCTTGGCGGCCTTCTCGTAGATCGACATTCCGACTTCCTTCGATCCGGTGAAGGAGATGAAGCGGGTCTTCGGATGGTTGACGAGGTAGTCGCCGATCTCCGATCCCTTGCCCGGGCAGAAGTTGAGGACGCCCGCCGGCAGGCCGGCGGCTTCCATGATCTCGAAGTACTTGGCGGCGATGACCTGGGTGGTCTGCGCCGGCTTCATGACGACGGCGTTGCCGGTGACGATCGCGGCGGATGTCATTCCCGTCAGGATCGCGAGCGGGAAGTTCCACGGCGCGATCACGACGCCGACGCCGAGCGGGATGTAGCGGTATTCGTTCCGTTCGACGTTCTTGCGCGAAAGCACGACGTCGTCGATCCGGTCGAGCAGGTTCATCTGACGGCCGTAGTATTCGAGGAAGTCGATCGCCTCGGCGACGTCGGCGTCGGCCTCGACCCACGGCTTGCCGGCTTCCTTGGTCATGACCGCCGACAGTTCGAACTTGCGGCGACGCATGATCGCGGCGGCCTTGAAGAGGATGTCGGCGCGGACGGACGCGGGGACGCGCTTCCACGATTCGAACGCCGCAAGCGCGGCCTGCATCGCCATCTCCGCCTCGGGGACGCCGGCCTGGTGGATCGAGCCGATCACCTCCGTATGGTCCGCGGGGTTGGTCTGGACATGGAGCCGACCGGTCTTGATCCTTTTCCCGCCGATCACGAGCGGATACTCGGTGCCGAGTTTCGCCTGCACCTGTGTAAGCGCGGCCTGGTAGAGGTTGCGGTTCCCGGGTTGCGTGAAATCGATGAGCGGTTCGGTCTGGTACGGATACGTTGCCATCTTCTTCCTCCTAATCAGACGACCGACTTCTCGTAGGCGGTCGCGGTCTCTTTCTTGAAACGGTCGATGAGCAGATCATCGACGGGAAGCGTCGTCGGCAGGCCGAGGATCATCTCGGCAACGACCACGCCGGTCATCGGCGCGAACATGAAGCCGTGGCCGGAGAAGCCGCAGGCGAGGAAAAAGCCCGCAAGCTGGTCAGTCGGTCCGAGGATCGGCTGGCGGTCGGGACTCATGCAGTAGGACCCCGCCCACTGGCGGATCGCCCGCAGTTCGCCGACCTTCGGAAGGAACCGGCAGACGGTCTTCGCCATCTCGTCGAGGAATTTCCAGGACGACGTGTCATCGTGGCCTTCCGGTTCGTCCGGGGTGGTCCGTCCCATGAGGAAGGCGCCGTGCGGCACCTGCTGGCAATAGAGGTTCTGCGAGAACGACATCACCATCGGTCCCTGCATCCGTTCGACCGGTTCGGTCACGAGGATCTCGTGACGTTCCGCGTGGACCGGGATCCTGACGCCGGCGAGTGTGCCGACCTCGCGGGCGAAGCCGCCCGCGGCATCGACGACCGTGTCGGTCTCGATGGTGCGCTTGTCGGTGATGACGGCGCGGATTTTGCCGTCCTCGACGACGATTCGTTCGACCGTTTCGCCGAACAGGTAGGTGACGCCGAGTTTCTTCCCGGCCACATAATAGGCGTCGGTCATCTTGAACGGATTCAGATGTCCGTCGGTCGGACAGAAGGTCGCCGACAGGAACGATTCCGGATTGAGGTGCGGGACGATCCGGAGCGCCTCTTCCCTCGAGACGACGCGGGCGGGGATTCCGAGTTCGTTCTGGAGAACGACGTTCTTCCGAAATTGCTCGACCTCGGCGTCGGTGCAGGCGAGGATCAGGTAGCCTTCCTGCTTGAACTCGACGTCGCCCTCGTAACCGAGGGTTTCGGCGGCGCGCTCGAAGAATTCGATCGACTTCCTGGCCATGACGCAGTTGGCGCGGGTCTGCCACTGCTGGCGGACGCCGGCGCCGCAGCGGCCGGTGGACCCGGCCGTGAGGTAGCCCTTCTCGACGACGACGACGTCGGTCATGCCGCGGAGGGCGAGGTTGTAGGCGATGGCGACGCCGGAGATGCCGGCACCGACGATGACGGCGTTACTCTTCATCCTTGGCCGCCTCCGCGATCGCCTTCAGGGTCACGCCGGTCGTGAACGGCCGGACCCTGGCGGTCGGCACGTCTTCGGGCTTCTTCTTGAGGAACGTCGCGATCTCGCGCTGGAGCAGGGATCCGCAGGTGGTTCCCTGGCAGGGACCCATCCCGATCCGAAGCTGGCGCTTCAGATCCTCGACGGTGACGTAGCCTTCGCGCAATAGTCTTCTGACGTCGCCGAGGGTGACGTCCTCGCAGCGGCACAGGATCACTTGGTCGTCGTGCATGGTCTCACCACCGTCGCGAACAAATGGAGCAGTTCCTTCTCCGTCGAGACCGTGACCACGGGGGTCCTGGTCTTCGGCGAGAGGACGACGGCCTCGATTCGCGCGGTCCCGAGGATCGCGCCGTCGCGGCCGGCGGCGTCCCAGAGTTCGCCCTTCTGAGGACGCGGCAGGAATTCGTAGGGGATCTTGAACCAGGCGCGGCCGTCCTTCAACTGCGCGACCATGATCGCGAGGCCGGGGCAGGCGGAGACGCACATGGCGCAGCCGGTGCATTTGTCGGGATCGAGGACGGGCTGCTTGTTGATGTCGGGACCGATCGTGATCGCGCCCGTCGGGCAGCTGGTGACGCAGGGATTGCATGGGATGTCCTCGTAGCACTCGAGGATCGCCTTGGGCTTCGCGAGGGTCGTCTCGGGGAAGAAACGAGAAAGGACCTGGGAACGTTCGGCGCTACCGTTCTTGTCAAGCATGGTCGCGCACCTCCCTCATCTTCGCGAGTCCGGCGCAGGTCTTGCAGCCGAAGGGACCGTTGCGGAGCGACTGAAGCTGCGCGTGGCAGTCCGCGACCTTCGCGTCATGGTCGGGCGAGGAGTGACCGAGGCGCTTCGCCGCGCAGAGGCCGGCGAGCCGGCCGGCCACCATCGCCGAGGAGGCCTCCTCGACGCCGGCGGCGTCGCCGGCGACGAAGACGGAATCGATCGTCGACTCGTGCTCGTCGGTGAGGATCGGCGCATGACCGCCGAATTCGGGAATGTAGTGGGTCATCGCGCCCGCCATCGAGAGGAGCGTCGCGAGCGGCGAGAGCCCGACGGCGACGCAGACGGCGTCGACTTCATACGTCTTCTCCGTCCCCGGGATCGGATTCCAGGCGCCGTCGAGCGAAACCGTGACGGCCCGTTTCACGCGTCCGTCGCCTTCCGCGCGCAGGATCGAGGTCGACGTCAGGATCGGCACGCCGAGGCGCGCGACCTTGGAGGCATGGACCTTGTACCCGCCGATCTTCGGCGAGGCTTCGACGATCGCGGCGATCTCGACGCCCGCCTGCATCAGCTGGTAGGAGACGATCAGGCCGATGTTGCCGGATCCGACCATCAGGACGCGGTCGGCCGGCTTGACGCCGTAGACGTTCATGAGCGTCTGGACCGCACCGGCGCCGTAGACGCCGGGGAGGTCGTTGTTCTCGAAGGAGAGGAACCGCTCCGAGGCGCCGGAGGCGACGACGATCGCCCCGGCATGGATCTTCAGGTATTTTCCGCCGCGCGTCACGGTGAGGACGCGGTCGGGATAGAGGGCGACGACGGTGGCTTCGGTCCACGTCTCGATCCGATCGCCGAACGCGGCGGCCTTCTCGATGAGGATCTTCGCGATGTCGAAGCCGCGGGTCTTGGCGTACTGCTGTTCCGACCCGAAGAACTTGTGGGTCTGCTTCACGAGCTGACCGCCGAGGATCGGCGCGCGGTCGATGACGAGGACGTGCGCCCCGGATTCCGCCGCGGCGATCGCGGACGAGAGGCCGGCGGGTCCTCCGCCGACGACGACGAGTTCTCTCTCGATCATCGCACGACCCCCTTGCCGGACTGGGTCCGGACGTCCATGCCCGGCTTCAATGGGGTCACGCAGGTCTTGACGTTGGCGACGCCGTCGACGACCATGTGGCAGGAGGAACAGTTGCCGATGGCGCAGTAGAATCCGCGCGGTCGATGATGCTTGATGCTTTCGGAGAGTTTCATGACGCCGGCCGCATGCAGTGCGGCGGCGATCGTATCGCCTTCCCTGCCGGTCATCGGGGAACCGTCGAAGGTGAAGGGGATGTCGTTCTTCTTGGGAAAATCCAGGATCGGATGTCGTTCGATTCGCATTCTGCTCACCACTTTCGTCCTTTTCTATGATAGCATAAAACGCTTTCATTGTGGAAGAGAAATCGCTCCGCGGAATGAAAATGCGATCAAGAAAAAACGCCGACATAAGTCGGCGTGAAACGGAAGGATCGGCGTCGGTTCAGACGTATCGGTTCATCTTGACGATGGCGCTTTCGGCCGCGTTCACGAGCTGGTAAGCGATCGGGGAGGCGGTGAGCAAGGGATGGGTTCCTGCCTGGAAAAGCACGATCTCATCCGCGGTGGTCCGCTTGGCGATAAGGGCGCCGACGACGTTAATCAATTCGCCGCCGCTCACCGCACCGAACACTTCGCCACCCAGCAGCAATCCGCTTCCGGTTTCGAACAGCAGACGAACCTTGAGCGGCTCGGCGCCGGGGAGGGAACCCGGATGGCGGTTGACCGCTTCGGATTCGGCGGCGACGACGCGGTAACCCTTCTGGACCGCTTCCCGTTCGGTGAGTCCCGCCGCCGCGAAGGTCTTCTTGCCGATCGCGGTCGAGAAGACGCCGACGACGCCGTCGTTCACACGACGCGCGGTGAACAGGTTGGCGCCCGCGATGCGGGCTTCCGCGGTCGCGATCGACGCGAGCCGCATCCCGGAAGGCTTCTTGTCGAAGAACGAGACCTTGTCGGCGCAGTCGCCGCAGGCGTAGATGGCGTCGTCGGAGGTCATCATCTGACGGTTGACGAGGATGCCGCGGGCGGGACCGATCTTCAAGCCGGCCTCTTCGGCCAAACGCACGTTGGGAGTGCAGCCGATGCCGAGGACGACGACGTCCGCCTTGACGGACTTGCCGCTGGCGAGGACGACGGTCTCGGCCTTGCCTTCCCCACGAATCGCGGCGACCGTTTCGTTCGTCAGGAGCAGGATACCCTGATCGGTCAGCGCCTTTTCGGCGATGGCGCAGAAATCCTGATCATAGACCACCTGCAGGCAGTGCGCCTGCATCTCGACCACGGTCACGTTGGCCGTCGGGCGCAACTTCTTCAGCTCTTCCGCCATCTCGACGCCGATGAAGCCGCCGCCGACGATGACAAAGTCATCCGCCTTGCGGCACGTTTCGAGCATGTTCTTGAGATACTCCGCGTCCTTGACGATCGGGAAGACGTTCGCCAGATCGTGGCCGACGATCGGCGGGACGATTGGATTCGAACCGGTTGCGACGATGAGCTTCGCGTAAGTGTACCCCTCGCCCGATGCGGTCATGACGAGTTTGAATTCGCGGTTGATCTTCGTCGCTTCGTCCTGGACGACGTCGACGCCGTTGCTCGCCATCATCGTATCCGTCGGAAGCAGGTTCTTCAGCGGGTCGCCGACGGTTCCGAAGATGTAGGGGATGCCGCAGGGAATCGGTACGTTCTTCACGTTCTTGATCATCAGGACCGACTTCCCGGGGTAGTGTTTCCTGGTCGTCAGCGCCGCGGTCGCTCCCGCCGCGCTGCCGCCGATGACGATGACATCGTAGTTCTTCATGCATTCTCCTCTTCTCTATGTGGAATTTGTGAATACCTGTGGGCAAAATCAGTCGTGTCCGCAGCCTTCGACATGATGGCGGTGCGATCCACACGTCGATCCGGCGCTTGTCAGAACGCCTGCAAGATAGTCGAGACACGCCTTCCGGACCGGGCCGGTGATTCCGCTCACGATCTTGACGCCCATGGCCTCGAAGCGTTCGACGGCGCCGGCGCCGATCCCGCCGGTGATCACGACGTCGACGTGCCGACCCGAAAGGAGCGTTTGAAGCTGCCCCGGCTGGTGCGCCGGATTGGGGATGGTTTCACGCTCGACCAACTCGGATCCGACCTGGTCGAAAAGGATGAACGACTCGCAATGGCCGAAATGCTCGGAGACGTTTCCTGCTTGTTGCGCGACGGCGATTCTCATGATTTTCATTCCTCCTTGGGGTCGATCACATCGACCAATGGTTTGATCACGGAGATATCCGCGAATTCGATGCGCCCGGCGTCGCAGAGGCGAGCCACCGTCGGTTCAATGGGAAGTCTGACCGCGTGACGCACTCCGTATTCGCGTGCGACCTTCTCGACGGCGCTCCTGCCGAAGACGGCGTGTTCCGCCCCGCATTCGGGGCACTTGAAGTACGACATGTTCTCGACGACCGCCAGCACCGGCACATGCAGCAAGTCGGCCATCTTGACCGCCTTGGCGACGATCATCGAGACCAACTCCTGCGGCGAGGTGACGACCACGATTCCGTCGACGGGAAGCGACTGGAAGACGGTGAGGGCGACATCCCCCGTCCCTGGGGGCATGTCGACGAACAGCAGGTCGAGATCGCCCCAGGCGACGTCCGTCCAGAACTGCGTGACCATCTTCGCGATCAGCGGTCCGCGCCAGACGACGGGGTCGGTCTCGCGTTCGAGCAGCAGGTTGACGGACATCGTCGCGATTCCCGTCTTCGTCGGGACGGGCACGAGTCCGAATTCGTTGTCCGTCGCCCGCTCGCGGATGCCGAACATGCGCGGGATCGAGGGACCGGTGACGTCGGCGTCCAGGATTCCGACCTTCCGGCCGCTTCTTTTCGCGGCGACCGCGAGCAGGGAGGTCACGTAGGACTTGCCGACGCCCCCCTTGCCGCTCACGATCGCAATCATCCGCTTGACGCGGCTCGTCGGATTCGGTTCCGCCTTGAGATTGACGGGTTCCTTCCGGTCTTCGCATTCTTCCGCGCAGGAGGCGCAGTCGCCGTTACATTCTTCGTTCATATTCCGCTCCGATCCGGCCATCACAGCGTGATCGCCATGCCGGCCTTCAAATAATCGATGTTGTCGCCAAGGACGGACTTCAGGACCGCGAATGGTCCCGTTCCGGTGCAGTGGCATGTATGGAAGACGGCCTGCGCCTTCCGCAAATCCTCTGCAAGCGAACGGATCGCCGCTTCGGGTTCCACGGCGCCGGTGCCGTGGCTGAAGAGATGGAATCCGCCGACGACGTGGTCGATGCGGGGAAACCCGAGTCCGGCGGCGCGGTCGAGGATGTTGAGAATGCCGGCATGGGCGCACCCGGCGACGAGGACCGTCATTCCTTCTGCGGAGATCAGAAGACTCTGCTCATGCGCGAAGGCGTCCCGATACGGTCCGGACGGTCCGTCGGACATCAACGTAGCATTTCCCGCAGGTTCAGGGTGAACGCGACTCGGCGTCGCGAACAGGAGCAGTTGTGAATCAATCCGATGAACGTCCGCGGTTTCGACGAAGCGCGGATGACCCGCAAGACCGGAGTCGAGGCCGATGTCGTGAATCCCATCATCACGGCGCGACAGGTGGCGAAGGAACGCCGCAGGACGCACGTAGATCGACACCGTCGGGTTCGCCTCGAGAAAACCCCCTAACCCTCCCCCATGGTCCGCATGACCGTGGGACAGGACCGCAAGGTCGGCCTTCGACAGATCGACGCCGAGCGCGGCGGCGTTTTCACGAAGCACGCCCTTCGGTCCGAAGTCGAAGAGGATGAAGCGTCCCCCGATTTCAATCCAGAGCGACAGTCCGTGGGCGGCGCGGCAAACTGGGTGGTCGGTCTCGTTATCGACGAGCATCTGGAGGATCATCGGTTCCCTCAGGTTTTGGACGGATCAGAAAATCCGCGGAAACGGCATCCGTCGCGGCGGCCGCATCCGGACTGCCCGCATTGCCGCATCGATCCGTCGCAGACGCGGACGTTCCCGCCGGCGATCTCGATCGCATGGCCTGCGACGATCGCCTCTGCGATCTTCCGCCTCGCCTCGGCGTAGATCGCGGTCACGGTGGTCCGGGCGATCTCCATGCGGTCGGCGCACTCCTCCTGGGTCAGGCTCTCATGGTCGATGAGGCGGATCGTCTCGTATTCGTCGAGGGTCATGTTGATCGGCGCACGATCGTCATCATGGCATGCTCCGCAGGCGCCGAAGCGGGTGAAGCGCGGCATCTCGCAGATGTTCCGCGATTTCGTCGGTCTTGCCATCGCTGCTCTCCTTTGACAGATCGGAATGATCTTGTCTAGATGCGGATCGGTCGCCTTCATTATACTTTGTTTTCGACATATGTCAATAATGATTCGACGGCAAACGATCGATTCGCTCTCGGGAATCGAGAAAAAACCGCCCCTTTCGGGACGGTTCGGGATGGCATGGGTCAGGGTTTGATGATCGTGGTGAAGCGCATGACGCCGTTTCGGAACTGCGGCTTGTGGTGGCCTTCGATCAGCGGCAGGACGTAGGCGAGGAATTCCGGCATGATGCCGTTGCCCTCGACGTTGATCATCGTCCGCGGCAGCGTCTTCTCGACGGCGGCGACGTCCTTGAGCGGGACGGTGAAGTAGACGATCTTGTAGGCGTCGATGTTGGCGCGGCGCATCGCGACCATGATCGAGGTCTTGCCGGCGAGGGCGTAGCGGACGGCGTAGCGGCCGACGTTGATCGCCTCGTCGACGTCCGTCTTCGACTGCAGGTGGACGGCGGCGCGCTGGAGCAGGGACAGTTCGCACGGACGGGTCGAGTAGCCGAGCTCCTCGGTGACGATCGCGGCGAGCTTGTGGCAGACGCCGCCGAGCTGGGTGTGGCCGAACGGGTCCTTCGTGCCGGAGGCGGCGGCGATGAAGTTGCCCTGACCGTCGTTGATGCCTTCGGAGACGGCGACGAGGCAGTGCTCCTTGCGGGTCATGACCTTCTTGATGTCTTCCTTGAACTTGTCGATCGAGAACGGGACTTCGGGGACGTAGATCAGGTCGGGACCGAAGCTCGAGGCGCTCGCCACGTACGAGGCGGCGGTGAGCCAGCCGGTGTGGCGGCCCATGATCTCGGCGATCGTGACCTTGCCCTTGGGATAGCCGGAGGAGTCGCAGGCGATCTCCATGCAGGCGTTGGCGATGTATTTGGCCGCCGAGCCGTAGCCGGGGCAGTGGTCGGTGATCGGGAGGTCGTTGTCGATCGTCTTCGGGATCCCGACGACGCGGCAGTCGTAGCCGACCTTCTTCAGGTATTCGTCGACTTCGCGGCAGGTCTCCATCGAATCGTTCCCGCCGTTGTAAAGGAAATACCGGATGTTGTATTTCTTCAGGATGTCGAGGATCTTCTTGTACTCGCGCTCGTCCTCTTCCCATTCCTTCATCTTGTAACGGATCGTGCCGAAGGCCGCGCCCGGGGTGTTGACGAGCAACTCGACGTCCTCGAACGACAGGTCGGACACCTTGATCAGGTCGTCCTTGAGGATGCCCTGGATGCCGTGGCGCATGCAGTAGATCTCGCCGATGAAATCCTTGTTCTGGAGCGCTTCCTTGATGACGCCGTAGGCCGACGCGTTGATGACGCTCGTGGGTCCTCCGGACTGGCCGTAAAGCAGGTTTCCTCTCAGTTTGTCCATGTCGATTATCCTCCGCTGTTTCCCATCATATCACATCGTCATCGGAAAATGAATACGCATTTGATGAATGCGCAACATTATTGCCGAGCCGGGGTTTGTTATGCACGAAAAGATACAGCAGAGACACAGGTACTGTCAAGAAAAAAATGCGAATCGAGCGACCTCGCACTTCTTCTGAGTATTTCGAGTTGTTGCTTGGCATGGCTTCTCATCTCCCGAATTACTAGCCTTATGATGTCATGAGCTGCCCGCTGAGTAAAAACCATACCTTTCCAATACTGTGTTGTATTCAAATCAGGTGTTGATAATAGGTGTATATGTGCGATGGAATAGTCGGAAAACGGCGGTGAAAAATGTCGGTTTCAGACGATTCCATCGTACCATTTACACCAATCCAATCCATACCATTCATTTGTTCGTCTTGCACTAATAGCGAACACTAAAGCATTTCAGACTTCTTACAATAGTTTCGTTGGTGCATAACCGAAGCATTACATTCAATATATTACGATCCGATTCAAATCCAAATATACGTGTGTTGTGTTTCTGACTGAGCTCATTTGACAAGGTCAAATCAAATGTCGGACATAGCAAGAAGTAACCTTGATGTACT
Organism: Candidatus Izemoplasmatales bacterium; assembly: GCA_041649275.1. Lineage (NCBI taxonomy): Bacteria > Bacillati > Mycoplasmatota > Mollicutes > Candidatus Izemoplasmatales > Candidatus Izemoplasmatales bacterium. The sequence goes on along the minus strand of JBAZNL010000003.1, from coordinate 105,887 downwards.
TCTCGAAAGTCAGACCACAGAAATGTTTCATATAAACGTCCTTTGTAATACCACTCTATTCCTTTCGCATTGAATGTGATAGTGGAGAAAATGTTTTTGGAAAAATTCCCAAGCACAAATGCTGGCAGGTATATGATAAGGCATATAGTCGCTAACAATAATGGGACAGAAAATGCAATGACGTTCGCGACTATCAAAAGAATCATTAAGAGAATCCCGCCACTAACAAGAGACCTACGACTATATTTCGCTCTACAATATGTGTTCTCTCGCTCGAAAATCCCTGACTTATTCCTCACAGTAATCTGCTTCCTCCTTGTCTGAACCGCCATGAATAGTGGAAGAAATATAACTAGATACGTCATTAACTAACTCCACTAACAATCCATAAATCACACTGCTAACAACATAACCATCAGTAATCATTGCTACACCAACCAGGGAAAATGGTGCAAACACACATGTCAACCCCGCAGAAATAAGCCCTTCCACCACAGCCATATCAATATCCTTAGTACCATTTACTCCTTGCTTAACCAATGATCCAATAAAACCACCAGTACCTCCAATAAGAGCAGAGAACGCAAATGCATTCACCCATGCACCAAAAGCGCTATATGTTGTTGTCGCAGCCACGGTGAAGAGTTGAGCTGCAATTGGCATTCCGGCACCGATTATTGCACCTGCAATAAGCCCGCCAAGCCACCCAGCACGATAATCCCCGCCGTTGGATTTTGCAATTTCCCCGCCTACGAGAGACCCAGCACCTGCACCAATCAAGATTGCGCCAACCATCTGTCCACCAGGAATGCATGCAGCAATTACGCCAAGCGCAATTATGCATCCTGACATTACTTTGAGTTGTGTTTCTTCGCTCCAACTGAAAGGATTCCACCATTCATTTCCGTTCGGATCTATTCTCGAGATGGGGTTATTTCCGCAATAAGCAAATGAATTTGTAGATGAAACGCCTCGAAGACCTCCGGTAATCCCGTCAGCATTAATGAATCTCCCGATTTGGGGATTGTAGTAGCGGCTGTTGAGGTAATACATGCCGATTTCGGAGTCAAAACGATATCCTCGATACGTATATGGGTTATAGAATGACACAATCCCTTCCGACAAATCGGATACAACCGTTGTATTACCATAGGCATCGTACCGATATTTGACGATTGCTAGTCCGTCCTCATCGACGATCGTCGTGATATCGCCCTGTTGATTTCGAAGATAGAAGTATTCCTGACCAGGTGTGGTATCGTTGACATTCAAATCGCCGTTGAAACTAATGATCTTGCCGTCGTAGTCGTACGAGAACAGCAAGCCGTACGTCCCGTTGCTCTCGTAGATTACTTTGTCGTCAATCAGTTCATAATCGATCCGTTCCGTTTGCGACCAGGCATAATTGATCCAAGCGGATTTGATTTTTGCTGTCCGGTATCCTTGATCGTTGTACTCGAAGTCAATTTTGTATACCGGCCCATAGGAACCGACGAGAACGAGGGAAGCGAGCTGTCTTCCGTCCCACACGAGGGATGCATAGTTGTATGTGGTCGTGTTGTACTTGAAGTTGGTGATCTGGGTCGGACTCCCTTGATTGTCATAGGACATGACATGTGATACTGAATTCCCGCCAACCATTGTAACATAACTCGCGAGCTGATCCAACCACCCGGTTGAATATTGATAGGTCGATGATGCGGATGCGGCTATCGTCCCCGTCGCCAAATGGCCGACATTGAAGCGGATGTTGAAGGTGACGTCGATTCCGTAGGTTGACGAATACGCCGTATACGATGCCGTGTAAAATCCTTTGCGAAGCGTGTCGAAGTTGGTCGATTGCGGATCCGTTTCCGCATAATAATAGACGCCGGTCGCAGCGTCTCGGTATCGGAAATTTAACGTCGGAGCACCGGCTCCGATTTCGGCGGACTTGACGGTCGTATAAACATAACTGGTATTGTAGTATGGAATCACTGTACGGGATCCACTATTCACCAAGGTGGATCCAGGGACCGTCGGCGCAGTGGTTCTGTATGCAAGATTTGAGGTCGTAGAATACTGGTAAACCGAGGTCCGGTTGCCCCTGTCATCGTAATTATACACTGTTGAATACGTACCTGTGCCGACGATATAGTAGTCTTCCACAACTAGTTGATTGAGATCGTCGTACTGATAATAGTTCGTTGTTTTCAGCGTCGTTCCTTCGCTGTAGGAAACCTGGACGATGTTTCCGAGTTCGTCATATATGTATGAATATGTATATTCAGTCCCGGTTACACCAATGATGTCGTACTCGATTTTGGATATCCGAGTCGTGTTTCTGGAGAATGAGAACTTCTGTTGAATCTCAACGCTGTCAATCAACAGCGAGATGTAACTGAGACGATATAATCCCTCAATTTCGTAATGGTAATCCTTTTTGACGTCGTTTCCGGATATCGTGTCATATTCGGTATAATCATATAGAGACGAAATCTGAGTGCAGACATCCAGTTCATCATACAGGAAACACTCGTCATAGTAATAATTCGTCGTGCTCTCTGTATCGTCGATACCAAAACGAAGGGAAGTGAGATTCCCTTGATCGTCATATGTATATTCAGTCACATTACTAGATTCGTCGGTGACATGGACGAGTTGATTGGACGAATTGTATGTATAGTACTCACTGCCGACAATAACACCATTTTTATACGTTGAATAGATTGCAATCCGACCGAACTGGTCGTACTCGTAACCGAATCGAGTAACGAAGTTGGATGGTGTTGTCGAGTTGGCAAACTGAATCAATTCGATCTGGTCGAGATCGTTATACACGAATTTGATGACGTCGCCATTTCCGTACGTTTGGGTGGACATCAACCCAGTATAATAGGATCCTTCCATTTCATAGGTATATGTCATCAAAGGCTGGGTATTAACGTATACATTCTCCATACGCCCTTGTGCGTCGTAAGTGATGTGATAAGAAAAGTTGGTATCCAGGATGATATAGGATAAACGATCTGATGTATCGTAAATATACTCAACCTTGGCATCGGTTGACGATTCTGGATCGGTATACTCGCCAACAGAACGCACTTCGCTTAGCGTACCGTCGTTATTGTATATGTAGTGCGTGTCCTGTCCTTTTGAATTTTCGATCGCTATAAGTAGCCCTGTTAAATAATCATTTGTATACTCTGTCGTTTCACCAAACTCATCGGTCGTCGATCCGACGTATTGAGAAAGATGGACAAATGCCGTCGATGTCGTGAAGTAATCGTCCTCATCTCCCACTCGCATTGATGTTACTTGTCCAAGGCTGTTGTATGTGGGTGTAGAAGCAACGTTGTTGTATTGTACTTGATCCACGATGTTATCGTTATCAGAGGTAACTTCTACAGTCGTTCCATCCGGCAAAATGATCGTTTCCGGGTTCTTTCGAAAATGTAGCGTTTCATCATAAGTATATTTTGTGACGTCGCCGGTCGATGTTATGATTCGTTCAATTTGACCTTGGCTATTGTATTCGTAGTTTGTTGCATCATTTTCAAGGAATATTTGTGCACCATCGAAGTAAACTTGGCCTTCTCCTTGATACTCAATAAAAAGATTAACGTACAAAAAATTCTCTTTGGGAACCGGAATGGTTGCATATGTATATTGCCACCCAATAACGGATGGATCAAAATTCACATATGATCGATCAACAAGCAATTCTCCTGCTGTATCTGGTCCATATACTCCATCATCGGACATGAAATCGACGCGAATGCGGAAATAGCGGTAGTTTTGATCTAGATATGCACCTGACGAGAGAGTAGTCGGGGTCCCGTTCGAATATGCCCAACCACCGACAATCAATTCTCCGCGTTGGTGGATGTAGGTCGTATCTGCTTCTTGTTGCAAGACAGCAGCTGCCCATCTCGCTTCTGTAGCGCTACCGTCTATGATTGCGCCATAATCACCGAGAATATCCTCGTAGATTCCATCGGTAAATGAGCTAATCGGCACGCGATCAACCTGTACATAATTTGTTTGCCATCCTGCAAAGTCACCGTTGGTGTCACCAACTTCGAACGATGGATTGTCCAGCATGTTGGCTCGCGTATCGATAAATCCGTCCACAATCTGGAAATTATCAAAATAGGCACTTCCAAATCCGTGATTGAACATTGAAATGGTTACTGGAGTGTCGTCGACAGTAACATAAAACGTGATTGTAACTTTGGTCCATTCTCCATCACTAATGACAAGATCGCTTTCTTCTTCGATAGATTGCCAAATAACAGATGCATAGATGTCAACATCGGAATCTGTATCATTCCTAATGAATCCGACGAGTGAATATGCGCCGGCATCCAACGTTACAGTTTGCTCAAGATGAACATCATCGGTTGTATCACCGACATTGATTTCGCCCGCATATCCCCCTACAAGAGCTTCCTCTTCATTGCGCACATATTCAGCTTCAAGTGAAGTTCCTCCAAGTGCATCAATCACAAGTTCCCAATCGCAGCCAGTTGATACTGTGTTGTATTCAAAACCGGAGTTTATGATCGGATTGTAACTCGTGATTTGAGGAGCGGATTTCGAGACGAGTTTATGATTGTTTTGGTAATTCGGCGTACCATCCGATTGCGTGTATATGCCATTATAAGCTGTGATATCGCTGAATAGATTTATGTAGTGGAAAAATTGCGTATTACTGAAACTGTCAATGATATTTACTGTATGTCCATAATCATCGAATTTGTAGATGATATATTCGTCGGGTTCTTCACTCCCAGAATCGCTAGTTATTGTCGTAACTTTCAAAGAATATGTGTAGGTGACAAGTCCAAATGTACTGGAATTGTACGACGAGGAAATCGTTGCGACTTTATTCGTGGCATTGAACGTATAAATGACTCGCTGTTCAGATGGAATCAATGCCTCCGTCAGCCGAAACGAGGTGTCGTAGACGTAATTCGCTTCGTCGTACAACGTCATGCTTTCGGAAGACAGATAATTCTTTTTGTATTGCACAACGTTGGGGGTGAATCCCGAAATGGAATCGTTATCGGTATACACCACGGTTTCTAGATCCCTTAGCGTCCCATTCGTCTGTTTCACTTTTAGGGTGGCGCTCTCGAGTGCCCCGGTCGTGATTGAATATGAGATTACAATCTCGTTGTTCGATAAATCAGTAATTCGCGTTACTTTGTCAAGGGCCGAACTGTTTCGTTCAATCGTTAGCGAGATACCTTTCACAGTGTCCACAATCGAATCAAGGTAATAGTCTGTGCCAAATGCATACTTGACTTGGTCATCCGTCAATATGTATTGACTACCAAAATATCCATATGCGTACTGACGAACCAGAACGCTTCCCGAACCGTCTTCTGCTAGATAACATACATCCACTTCAGGCAGAGTCGGGTTGATTCGTTCATCACAGTATGATTGATAGTGGTAATAGACTTTGTTACCCGTGAAGTCGGTCAGGTAATATAAGGCAAGCGTGCTATCGTACCCGAGTTTGTTGTTGTAGTTGATGTTCCATCCTTTGCCATATCCCACATCGACCGTTCTTGCAAGAACGTTATATGCGAAGGACAAGGATAATGACTGCTTGTCAGTATCGAACGAGATGTCGTTACGTACAAAAGACAAATATCCGGTTCTGTCTGAAACATAGCCGATCCCAGCGACTCCGACATCTTGCGAACTATAGGTCCAGAAGTCTTTCAACCCCGCCGGATCAATATATCCAATTTCAACAACAGGCTTCAATCCGGCGACATCATCGTAACCAAGTGAGTACACTCGGTTATTCGCGCCATAATCGTATTTATCCTTGATTGTGAATCCTTTCGTGATCGTCGAGCCCGTCGCCTGCCACGCGACCACTGCCGATGTGATGTCGAAAATGAACTTAGTGCTACGGGAATCTGTGACATGAAAATCTGTCATACTCGTCGAATAGCTGGGTTTGTTGTCCCATCTGACCGTCGATGAAGTGAACGTTGTGTTGTTGGCATACAAACCAATGACTCGCCCGGCTGAAAAGTTGCTTGCATCTGACGATAAAGTCAGATACGAGTATGTTATCACTTTATCCATGACTGTCGTTGGGAGAATAAAATATAACAACCCCCTATACTCAGCGCTCGATGTCGTACCCGAAATCCAAATATAGTCGCTTGATGAAAAATTTTCTGTCGGATCGGCTTCAGATACATATGTATCATAAATCGTCATTGATTGAACGGCGCTACTGATGGTTGGATCGATCGTGATGGGATAAGTCGCCGACTTCATCCACTCATCGTCCGGAACGATCGTGATGGTATATTCACCCTTCTTGACTTCTTCGACAACCAACGCAATCTTGTCAGATGAACTAGATGCACTATCATACATCACCAATGGATCGAAACGAAGTACTTCGGTGTCATCCGAATTAACCAAAACATAATTTGACTCATTCGTTTTGACCAACGATAGTCTTCCGGTCGAATAGGTGAATGACATCGAAAAATTCTGAATATAGTGATCAATAATGATGTTCTCCTTAACGGAGTCGCCACCAATGATATATTGGACATCAACACCAAGAAAGACATTTTCATAAAGAGCGCTTCTCGATATTTTCGTGAGTTGTTTAACATCATCAGACGACCCCGACTCAGATGCAGTGACCGACGTAGCTCGGTTTACTCCGGTAAGTCTCCACTCGATATCATAGTCGGCAAATGAGAGCTTGATCGGTTTATTCGAATCAAGTTTGTTTGGGAATTTTACTCCTATCTCGTTGGCAGTGTTTGCGAATGAATCGTCTTCAGCATCATACACGAGCGTGTTGTCGATATCTTTATAAATTCCATCGCTCTGATAATGAATGACCTCATCATAGATAGCGACGACATAAGTACCATCCTTCTTGATGAAAGTCTTCGTGTTCGGCGTGCGAAGACCAACGACTTCTGCATTGATGTCAACCGCCGAAGCATCAAAGTCTCCATCCTCGGTTGTCTTGTATACGACTTTTTCTTCCTCTTCGCCAGACACATCCTGGATTTGATCGGTGAAATCATAGACATATCCGTAGACACGTTGAGGAGGTACGCAGACGCTTCCGATGGTAAAGATCACGAGCAGAATCCCCACGATTTTCGCAATTCGTTTTTGAATCGCAGACATCAAGAGATAATATTCGTTGCTGATGGTTCTGTTGAACATCTTTTTCATTATTGTTACCTCCGCTTCTAATTATCTTCCATCGCAAAAAATCTATATAGTAAAAAATAAAAACGGACAATACCACGAATCGCATTGGTCTCTTGTCCGCTGAATCTTCTTCTTGTCGATAATGATGGATTTGCGTTCTAGATAGCAAGTATCACATTATACATACAGTAAACACAACACACTAAACGTATTATATGCTCTGGCATCGATGAATGTCAATAGCATATATGAATTATACTAATCGCACTATACATTGTCATTCGATCATCTCTAAAATACGATGAAACGATCGCCCCGCGGTCATCGCATACGATATTTGTGTTCAGAATCGACATGGATCATAGAAATGTCGCGATTGATGATAAAATGATATCGGCAAGGCATCGAAAGGAAAGGTGACATCATGATCGAAGTCAGGGAACTTCACAAGGATTTCGTCAAATACGAACGCAAGCCGAGTCTGATCGGTTCGATCAAATCCTTTTTCAATGCGAAGAAAGTGATCACGAAGGCCGTCGACGGCGTCTCCTTCACGATCAGGGAAGGCGAGATCGTCGGCTACATCGGCCCGAACGGCGCCGGCAAGTCGACGACCATCAAGATGCTCGCCGGGATCCTCACGCCGACCTCCGGGTCGGTCGTCGTCGACGGCGTCGTCCCCTACAAGGAACGGATCAGGAACGCCTTCAACATCGGCGTCGTCTTCGGTCAGCGCACCCAGCTCTGGTGGGACCTCCCGCTCAACGAAAGCTTCACGATCCTGAAGGAGATCTACAACGTCTCCGACGCCGACTTCAAGGAGCGGATGGCGTTCTTCAACGACATCCTCGAGATCAACGCCTTCATCAAGTCGCCGGTCCGCACGCTCTCGCTCGGACAGCGGATGCGCGCCGACATCGCCGCCGCGCTCCTCCACCACCCCAAGATCCTCTTCCTCGACGAACCGACGATCGGCCTCGACGTCGTCGCCAAGCAGAAGATGCGCGACGCCATCCGACACATGAACAGGACCTTCCATACCACGGTCATCCTGACGACGCACGACCTCGACGACATCGAGGAACTCTGCAGCCGGATCATCATGATCGACAAGGGCAAGATCATGTACGAGGGTTCGCTCGACGAGATCAAGGACATCTACGGCTATATGAAGACGGTCAAATTCGAATGCGCCGAGGCGGTCGAGCTCCCCGACCTCGCGCCGTTCGGCCTTTCCGCCGAGAACCTCTCCGCCGAGGCCGACTTCAAGACCCTCAAGATCCGCTTCAACAAGCACCTCCTGAACGTCTCCGAGATCACCGGCTTCGTGATGCAAAGATACAAGGTCCTCGACATGTCGGTCTCCGAACCGCCGATCGAGACGCTCGTCGCCAACATCTACGAGAAGGGCGAAGTGGTCGCATGAGAAGGCGTTTCGGCTCCCTCCTCCGGAGGTATCTTCCGTTCACGCGGAGCGTGATGCTCGGGGCCGTCCAGTACCGCTTCCGCTTCGTCTTCTGGCTGCTCTTCGAATTCCTCTACATCGTCATCGCCTACTTCCTCTGGAAGGGCGTCTACGAGGCCCGCGCCGCCGCCGAGGGGACCGCCTTCGAGACCGTCATGATCGGCGGCTTCGGCTTCACGATGATGATCCTCTACGTCTTCCTCGAGAAGATCGTCGGCTCGCTCACCGCCCTCGCCGCCGAGAACTTCATCGACGACGACATCCACGGCGGAAACATCGCCCTAAGGCTGATCAAGCCGATCGACTACCGCGCCCAGCTCTTCGCCCAGTCGCTCGGCTACGCGGCCGTCTCGGCGATCATCTTTTCCTCCGCGTTCGCCATCGGGATGATCGTCACGAGTGGCTTCGTCGACCTCCCCTTCGTCGCCGATGTGCCCTCGATCCTGCTCGGGATCGTCTCGATCCTGATGGGCGGGGTCATCTACTTCCTCACGAGCTTCCTCTTCGGAATGCTCATCTTCTTCACCCTGAACTCGTTCGGGATGTGGCAGCTCAAGGGCGCCGTCGAGCGCCTGCTCGCCGGCAGCCTGATCCCCATCTCCCTCTTCCCCGCGTGGCTCCGCGGGATCTCCGACTTCATGCCGTTCGCGCAGACGCGCTACGTCCCCGTCACCTTCTTCCTCGGCCAGTACAACGGCGACCTCCCGGCGGCGCTATGGACCCTCGCCGTGCAGGGAATCTGGGTGCTCGTGATGTTTCTGGCGACGACGCTCGCCTGGAAGGGCGCGGTCCGCCGCGTCGTCGTGCAGGGTGGCTGACATGAAGCGTAGAATCCGCCTGTACTTCAAGTTCGTCGCGCAGCATCTCAAGATGATGCTCGCGTACCGCGCCGACTTCGCCATCGGGATCCTCTCCTTCGCCGTCCAGCAGGCCGCCGGGATCATCTTCCTCGACGTCCTCGTGAAGGCGACCGGGATCGCCTCCTGGACCTACTACGAGCTGCTCGTGATCTACGCCATGTTCCAGATCCCGCGCGGCTTCGACCACCTCCTCACCGACAACCTCTGGCTCGTCGGCTTCTACATCCGCCAGGGCCTCTTCGACAAGTACCTCGTCCGGCCGATGTCGGTCCTCCGCCACCTGATCATCGAGCGCTTCCAGCTCGAGGCGCTCGGCGAGCTGATCGTCGGCTTCCTGCTCCTCGGCTACGCGCTCCCGAAGCTCGGGGTCGTCCTCTCCTTCGTCGACGTCGTCCTCCTGATCGGCTTCGTCGCCGCCGGCGCCGCAACTTACACCGGGATCAAGCTTTTGACCGCTTCCGTCGCCTTCTGGACGATGGACTCGCAGGCCGTCCAGTCGGCCGCCTACGAGGTCGCGATCTTCACGAAGAACCCGATCGAGATCTATCCGAAGGGAATCCGCTTCGTCCTCGTCTACCTGCTTCCGTTCGGCTTCACCTCGTACTTCCCCTCGGTCTTCCTGCTCTCGAAGATGGCAGACGCCGGCGTCCTTTCCGGCGGCCTCGACTGGATCCTATGGAAGACGCCGGGCGGGATGCTTCTGCAGGCGGCAGTGACCGCGATCCTCTTCATCCTCGCCGGCCTCGCCCTCTGGAACCGGGGCCTCTCGCGCTACGAGAGCGCCGGCAGTTGAAAAAATCCATGCCCGTCCGATGAAAGGACGCCGCATGGATTTTTTATCGATCCTTATGGTTTCAGCGAACCGATGCCGACGACGAAGATGCCGTCATCCCTTACATAACTGTATGCGTCCCCGGTCAACACGGCAAGGAAGGATGGGTTACCCATGCGTTCCGTGTCGACCCGTTCCGCGAGCGAGCGCAACGTCCTCGCCCCGTCCTCGACGAAATGCTCCGAAAGTTTGATTTCGAATGCGCCCCAGGACCCATTGTCGAGACGGACGATCGCATCGCATTCCAGATCACTCGAATCCCGATAGTGGAAAACCTGCCCGCCGATCGCGTCGGCGTAGACACGCAGGTCGCGAATCGCCAACGATTCGAAGACCAACCCCATCGTTTTCAGGTCGCGGACGAGTTCCTCGGGCGCGATGCCGAGGGCGGCGACGGCGATCGAAGGATCGACGAAATGACGCGTCGGACTCGTCCGAATGGCCGCCTTGCTGCGGAGATTCGGGTTCCATGCATCGAGGTCGTCAAGAAGATGGATTGCTTTGAGCGCGTTCAGATAACTGGTCGCTGTCGGAGCCGACATCGAACCGTCACCGGCCTGAAGATCGTCGAGCAGCGTCGAAAGCGGTGTTCGCGTCGATACGTTGCGAGCGAGGGATCGAATCAGCGAATACGTCTTGACGGGATCTTTTCGCACGCCGTCGGCTGCCGACATGTCCGATTCGACGACGGCCTTGAGATAATTCTTCGCCTGCTGGAGCGAGGCACGGGGTTCCAGATCGAGCGACATCGGCCAGCCACCGCGACAGATGAGGTATGCGAGTCGGTGAATATTCATGGGTACGACATGCGATTTCGGGGCCTCGCCGCCGAACATCGCGGTAAGCGACACGAAGCCGTCGGAATCCTCCGATTCATACAGACTCATGGTCCGCATCTTCAGTTTCGTGATCCGCCCCGTCCCGCTATGAAAAATGGCGCTCTTGTCCATCGGCGTCGAGGATCCGGTCAGGATGAACTGTGCCATGACCCCACGTCGGTCGACCTCGTGACGTACCGCATCCCAAAGGACGGGTGCGGCTTGCCATTCGTCGATCAGTCTGGGCGTCGCTCCTTCGAGGATCAACGCCGGAGCGACGCGGGCCAGGTTCGCCAGATTCTCCATGTTACCCGGTTCATCCATCTCGATGACGCTTGCGGCCCGCATTCTTGCCGTCGTCGACTTGCCGCACCATTTCGGTCCTTCGATCAGGACCGCCCCCGACGACGACAGCATGAATTCCAGCTGAGCGTCCATCACCCTTTTCCGATATCTCATCCTGATCACCTTCATTCAAGATTATAACACGCGAGGATTCCCACGTCCACTTCGTTTTATAAAATATGACCATTTTGTTTTATATATTGTGACGCTTTCGTTTTGTATTTTGAGACATTTTTGTTTTATATTTTGAGACATCTTCGTTTCATGCTTTGAAATTGACTTCGATAGATTGTATGACTTCCCATGGATCATCAAACAAGACGTGTTCGCCTTGCAGCTTCCTCCATCGAAGGATGAATGGACAACGAACCATCGTAAAAAAATCGCTTTTCCGGGTGTCCGGAAAAGCGATTTTTCATTGATACTGGGTCTTGTTCTGGGCCTTGTTCAGGATGATCTCCTTCGACTTCATGATCCGCACGATGTTCGAGCGCTCGTAGTCGTCGAGCTTCATCTGGATGTAGTGGATCGTCTCCACGTAATCCGGAATCATGATGAACTCGATCGCGTTGACGCGTCGGCGCGTCTTCTCGATCTCGTCCGAGAGCATGTCGCAGGCCTTCTCGAGGCCGGCGAGCTCGACGAGCTTCGGCGCGAGCGCCGCGAGGTCGAGGACCGTCTTGTCGAGCAGGGCGGGGGTGAAGGCGAAGCCGTAGGTGAGATCGACGGGACCCTGGTCGACGGCGTGGACGACGGGGATCCGGACGTTCATCACGTTCTTCTCGCCGACTTCGACGAGCGCGGCCTGCGCCGGCACCATCAGCGCCTCGAGGACGCCCTGCCGGCTCATCTTGATCTTCGCTTCGTCGAACCCGCGGGAGAGGAGCGCGAGCGCCTCCTCGGCCTCGATGCGGAGGGCGCGGTTCCTTCGGATCATGTCCATGAACCGACGGATCATCTCGTCCTGCTTGTCCTTGAGGAGCTTGTGTCCCCTCCGGGCGGTCGAAAGCAGCCTCTTCAGCCGCGTGAGCTCCATCCGGGTCGGATTCACGTTCATCATCGCGGTCACCTCGCCTTCGGCCAGTACTTCTCGATCATCTCGAGCGAGATGCGCTTCAGTTCGGTCTTGGGGAGGATCGTGAGCAGCTGCCAGCCGAGGTCGAGCGTCTCCTCGATCGTGCGGTCGGTTTCGAAGCCCTGGGAGATGTAGCGGTTCTCGAATTCGGTGGCGAAGCGCGAGTAGAGCTTGTCGACGTCGGAGAGGGCGGCCTCGCCGAGGATCGTGGAGAGCTCCTTGGCTTCCTTGCCGCGAGCGTAGGCGGCGAACAGCTGGTTCATCGTCGCCGAGTGGTCCTCGCGGGTGCGGCCCTTCCCGATGCCCTTGTCCTTCAGTCGCGAGAGCGACGGGAGGACGTCGACGGGCGGGGTGACGCCCTTGAAGTTGAGTTCGCGAGAGAGGATGATCTGGCCCTCGGTGATGTAGCCGGTGAGGTCCGGGATCGGGTGGGTCTTGTCGTCCTCGGGCATCGTCAGGATCGGGATCTGGGTGATCGAGCCCTTCTTGCCCTTGATGCGGCCGGCACGCTCATAGAGCGAGGCGAGGTCGGTGTACATGTAGCCGGGATAGCCGCGGCGGCCGGGAACTTCCTTGCGGGCGGCGGAGACTTCGCGGAGCGCCTCGGCGTAGTTGGTGATGTCGGTGATGATGACGAGGACGTGCATGCCGAGTTCATAGGCGAGGTATTCGGCGGCCGTGATCGCCATGCGCGGGGTCGCGATGCGCTCGATCGCCGGGTCGTTCGCGAGGTTCGTGAACAGCACCGAGCGCTCGATCGCGCCGGAACGCTTGAAGTCGGTGACGAAGTAGTCGGCCTCCTCGAAGGTGATCCCGACGGCGGCGAAGACGACGGCGAACTTCTCGTCGCTGTTCCGGACCTTCGCCTGGCGGGCGATCTGGGCGGCGAGCTTCGCATGCGGCAGGCCGTTGCCGGAGAAGATCGGCAGCTTCTGGCCGCGGACGAGGGTGTTGAGGCCGTCGATCGCGGACACGCCGGTCTGGATGAACTCGAGCGGATAGTCGCGGGCGACGGGGTTGAGCGGCGTGCCGTTGATGTCCATCACCTTGGTCGGGATGATCTCGCCGGCGCCGTCCTGCGGGCGGCCCATGCCGTCGAAGACGCGGCCGAGGATCTCGGGGGAGAGCTTGATCTCGATCCCGTGGCCGAGGAACGAGGCCTTGGCGTCGGAGATGCGCAGTCCCTGGGAGGAATCGAAGAGCTGCACGAGGGCGCGGTCGCCGTCGACCTCGAGGACCTTGCCGACGCGCTCCTCGCCGGAAGCCTGGCGGATGCGGACGAGTTCGTCGTACTTGACGCCCTCGACCTTGTCGACGAGCATCAGCGGGCCGACGACCTCGCGGATGGTCTTGTATTCCTTAGGCATCGGCGTCGTCCCCCTTCAGAAGGTTCTGGTATTCGGCCTCGAGCGCGGCCATGATCGAGGCGGATTCCGCTTCGAAGTGGTCCTCGGTGAGGTACTTCATGCGACCGATGCGGTTCAGGACGTCCATCGACGTGAGCTTCGCGTAGGCGACGTTCGAACGGATTCCCTCTTGGGCCAGATGGTACCAGCCGAGGATCGCCTTGAGCATCCCGTACTGTTTGTTCAGGGAGGTGTAGGTGTCGACTTCGTGGAAGGCGATCTGGTGGAGGTAGTCCTCGCGGATCGATCGGGCGCACTCGAGCGTCAGCCGGTCGGCGAACTCGAGCGAGTCGACGCCGACGAGGCGGACGATCTCGGAGAGCTTGGCCTCGTCCTGGAGGATGCGGCGCACCTCGTGCACCTGCGCGCTCCAGCCCTTCTTCACCTTCGAATCGAAATGGGCGTCGAGCGTGTCGGAATAGAGCGAGTACGACTTGAGCCAGTCGATCGCCGGGAAGTGACGGCGGTAGGCGAGCTGGGCGGAAAGCCCCCAGAAGACCTTGACGATGCGGAGGGTGCCCTGCGAGACCGGCTCGGAGGTGTCGCCGCCGGGCGGCGAGACGGCGCCGATCGCGGTGATCGCGCCGACGCGGCCCTCGCTTCCGAGGCACTGGACGATGCCGGCGCGCTCGTAGAACTCGGCGATGCGGCTCGAGAGGTAGGCGGGATAGCCTTCCTCGCCGGGCATCTCCTCGAGACGTCCCGACATCTCGCGGAGCGCTTCCGCCCAGCGCGAGGTCGAGTCGGCCATGATCGCGACGCGGTAGCCCATGTCGCGGAAGTATTCGGCGATCGTGATGCCGGTGTAGATCGAGGCTTCGCGGGCGGCGACCGGCATGTTCGAGGTGTTCGCGATCAGGACGGTGCGCTTCATCAGCGACTCGCCCGTCTTCGGGTCGTGCAGTTCGGGGAATTCGAGGAGGACGTCCGTCATCTCGTTGCCGCGCTCGCCGCAGCCGACGTAGACGATGATGTCCGCATCCGCCCACTTGGCGAGCTGGTGCTGGACCACCGTCTTGCCGGAACCGAACGGTCCCGGGATCGCGGCGATGCCGCCGATGGCAATCGGGAAGAGGGTGTCGATGACGCGCTGGCCGGTGACCATCGGCGCGCTCGGCGCGAACTTCGTCCGATAGGGACGGGAACGGCGCACGGGCCACTTCTGCAGCATCGTCACCTGTTTCTCCGTTCCGTCCGGATGCGCAAGGACGGCGATCGGATCGACGATCGTCGCGGGTCCGGCGTGGATCGACCTGAGGACGCCGGAGACGCCCGGCGGGACCATGACCTTGTGGCTGACGGCGGCGGTCTCGCGAACCGTTCCGAGGACGTCGCCCGGAGTCAGGGAATCGCCCTTCTTGGCGACGGGGACGAATTCCCAGAGCTTCTTGCGGTCGAGTTTCGGGACGTCGATGCCGAGCGGGATGCGGTCGCCGGCGATGTCGTAGATGTCGTCGAGCGGACGCTGGATCCCGTCGAAGATGCCCTCGATGAGACCGGGGGCCAGTTCGACGGAAAGCGGTTCGCCGGTGGGATAGACCGGTTCGCCCGGACCGATGCCGGCGGTCTCCTCGTACACCTGGATCGAGGCACGCCCGCCGCGCAGTTCGATGACCTCGCCGATCAGCTTCTTCTCGCTGACGCGGACGACGTCGTACATCTGGACGTCGGGCAGGTTGTCGGCGACGATCAGCGGTCCGGAGACCTTGACGATGACGCCCTTGTTTTCCTTGATTGTCGTGTTATCCATCGTTTCAGGACTCCTTCTAGAAGATGTTGATGCCGATCGCCTTTTCGACGTTTTCCTGGATTTTCTTCAGTCCGAGGCCAAGGGAGGGCTTCGACATCGGGACCGGCATCAGGATCGGAAAGGGCTTCTGCTGGTATTTGCGGATCGTTTCCGACATCGCAACGTAGAGATCCTCGTCGACGAGGATCACCTTGCATCCGTCGCCGTAGAGTTTGAACACGATCCTGTCGGCTTCCGCCGGGGTCGGCGCGACGAAGGTCATGAAACCCGCCGCGTTGTAGAGGAGGACCGCGTCGGTCGGACCGATCGCGGCGACTTCGATGGGCTGTTTGTCCATGTTCGTGCCTCCCTTCAGACGGCGGGCCGGTCTTCGGCCCGCGCGTAAAGGCTGCGGACCAGGTCCGCCTCCCGCCGTTTCTCAAGGTGGTAGTAGATGATCGGTCCGATCCCGAAGCCGTCGTCTCGGAATTCGCCGGCGGTCTCGAGCAGCAGCTCCGAAAACAGCGATTCGAGGATCGAGAGCGAGCGCTTCTCGGTCTGGTCGCGGACGATCCGCGACACCTTCTCGTCGTAATGGTCCTGAAGGAGGCGCGCGGCGTCGACCGGCGCGGCGTCGAACGCCTGCGCGAGGGTCTCGAGGGCGTAGCGCCCGCCGGGGACGAAGACCGCCGCGAGGCGCTCCGCCTTCCAGCCGAGCCGGCGCATGCGGAAGATCGCGGTCACGTTGGCGAAGTCGACCTTCGCCTGCAGGTAGGTTCTGAGCGCCCGGTCGGGCAGAAGTCCGAGGGATCTGAACGCCTGGGCGTAGATCGCCCTGTCGACGGCCGCGGAAAGCGACCCGGCGTCGGTTCCGGCGACGGCTTCGACGACGCCGTGCAGAAACGCCGCGACGCTTGGGTCGAGTTCCTCGAAATCGTCGTCGAGGATCGCCCGCGAGAGACCGGGGAACAAGAATGCGCCGTCGGCCTCGGCCGCGTCGAACGCGGGCGCGCCGAACAGCCGCCGCTTCAGGAGCAGCTTCAGGTTCATCGCGTCCTCGGCGAGGAAGAACAGGTCGGTCGCACGCTTGTCGGGAGTGGTCCCGTCGAGCAGGGCGTGGTAGTCGCGCAGTTCGCGCGCGATCGCGGTTTCGACCGTATCCCCGGGAACGATCCGTCCGTAGCCGACGTCGGAAAGCCCCTTGAGGAACGCGCCCTTGTCGGCGCGCGCCAGCTTGGCGGTCTTCGTCCGGTCGAGGAGGCGGGGTTCGAGCGCCTTGACGACGCCGTTCGCGTAGGGATAGCTCATGTCACTCACCCGCGCCGAAGAGGATCTCCGCGAGTTCCGGCTCGAGGCCGTCGCGGAGGTCGGAAAGCACGGTGCGGTAGGAGCGGTCGACGTCGAAGTCGCGGCCGACGACCAAGAGGCCGCCGTCGATCGCGGCGGGCTCGGAATCGAGCGCGAGCGTTCCGGCCTTGAGGCCGAGACGGCGGGAAAGCAGGTCGAGGGTGAGGTCGCCCTTGCTCGAGAAGAGGCGGGCGAAACGGGCGTGCTCGCGGGCGGAGACGCGGATCGTTTCCGATCCGGTCAGGCCTTCGTCCTTGAGGAAACGCGCGACGAGGGCGGCGTAGGCATCGTCGGAAAGGCCGGCGAGGGCGCCGACGGCGGTGTCGAAGACGTCGTCCATCGCCGCCTTGCGGCGTTCGAGGGTGACGCGCTTGGCGGCCTGCCGCGCCTGGGTGACGGCGTTGCGCACGACGGCGGCGGCGGCCCGCTCGGCGATCTTGAGGCGCTCCGCGCTCTCGCCTTGGGCGGTTTTGATGACGCCGTCGACGAGCATGGCGGCCTTCTCTTCGGCCGCGGCGAGGATCTTCGCCGCGTCCTCCGCGCCCTTCAGTTCGATTTTGTCATAGAGGGTGGCTGGCACAGGAATCATTCCCTTCCGCGGATTGCGGCGATGCGTGGATCAACCGATCAGGAGGATGCTCGCGAGAAGCGCGAGAATCGCGTAGGTCTCGACGAGGACGGTCATGGTGATGCCGCGGCCGGAGGCGGCGGGCTGCTTCGCGGTCATGTGGATCGCGGAGACGGCCATCTTGGCCTGGAAGACGGCCGACATGAGGCCGACGAGGGCGATCGGGATGCAGGCGAAGAAGAGCTGCCAGCCTTCGGCGACGGGGGCGTCGACGGCGAGCGCGCCGGCCTTGCCGAGGACCAGGATCGCGACGATGAAGCCGTACATGCCCTGCGTGCCGGGAAGGGCCTGCAGGATGATGAGCTTGCCGAAGAGTTCCGGCTTTTCCGAAAGGACGCCGGCGGCGGCCTTGCCGGCCATCTGGACACCCATGGCGGAGCCGAGGCCGGCGAGGGCGGCGGCCATCGCCGCGCCGATGATTGCCAATGCTTGTGCAGTGATGTTCATGTTGGTTTCCTCCGTAGTTGAATCGTCATTCGCCGTCGGCGCGGACGTCGACGTATTTGCTTTGGATCGAAAGCGGGCGGAACTCGTAGCCCGCGCCTTCGTAGAACTTGGCGTAGAACTCGATGAACTGCAGGCGGCTCGTATGCACGTACGCCGAGAGCAGTCCCATCACGAGGTTGAAGACGTGTCCGACCACGTAGATCGGAATCGCGAAGAGGATGCCGTACCAGTGGACTCCCTGGACCATCCCGGCGAGCTGGTTCATGACCTGGCCGATGATCGCCGAGGTGAGCGCGAGCGCGAGGACGCGGGAATAGGACATGATGTCGCCGAGGTATCCGGTTACGCCGTACAGGGCGTAGAGCCCCGAACCGATCCGACCGATCGGATTCTTCACCGACCGTCCGGCGAACAGGACGATCACGGCGGCGCCGGCGATCGCGACCCACTTGCCGGCAGCTGCGATCTTCGCACCGTCGGGCAGGGTGATGAGCGACGGCACGAGCAGCATCCCGAGGCCGGTGATCAGCAGGATCCAGGCGAACGAGTCGGCGAACACCGCCATCAGGTCCTTCTTCCGGAGGTTGTTCGCGGCCTTCATGATCAGACCGGTGAAGATGTGCAGCACGCCCACGAAGAGCGAGATGCCGAGCAGCACCATCGTGTCCTCGACCGGATTCAGGATCTGGAGGAATGACATGAAGCCGATGCTCGCGCCGAAGTAGCTGTTGAAGAGCAGTCCCCAGAAGATCGTGGTGACGCTCGTGTAGAGCAGAAGCTTGAGGAGCTTCAGGGTCTCGCCCTTCGCCCGCATCTTCTTGATCAGGAAGCTGAAGAGCACGGCCATCACAACGCCGTAGCCGACGTCGGCCATCATCATCCCGAACAGCATCCAGTACCAGATCGACATCACCGGATTCGGGTCGATCTCGCCGTACGACGGTTTCGCGAACATGTCGGTGATCGTCTCGAAGGCGGTCACGAAGCGGTTGTTTTTGACCGCGGTCGGCGGCGTTTCGTCCGGAGCCGGATCGGTCAGCTCGAGGTCGTAGACATCCGTCGCGCGATCGAGGGCGGCGCGGAGCCGGTCGATCTGGTCGACGCGCACCCAGCCTTCCAGGAAGGCGGCCGAGGTCGTCTCGGCGACGGGCGTCCGAAGCCGTTCGGAGGCGCTCAGCGTGCGGTCGTTCAGGACCTCGAGGGGCGTCCTACGGCCGGAGAGTTCGGACAGCCTTGATTCCGCGGCCGCCAGCGCGGCGGCGTTTCCGGCGAGCCGTTCGTCCTTCTCGGCGAGAGCCTCCCGGGCGGTCGTGCGAATGCGCGGCAGGGCGGCCTCGACGAAGCCGGCGGCGCGGATCCGTTCGATCGCCGCGGCGTCATCCTCGGCGAAGGCGGCGACGACGAGCGCGACCCCTTCGGGTGAAGAGCCGTAACTTGAGGTCTCGGATGAAACGGATGCGGCTTCCGATTCCACCGCGGCGAGCCGCGAGGGCGGAACGATGCCGGCGTGGACGACGGTGGATCCCCGGCGTCCGAGCTCGGAAAGCGGGATCTCGAGGTCGATCCAGGGAAGGAGCGCGGCGCGTTCGGACTGGAGCGTGGCCGCTTCGCCCTTCAGGCGCTGGACGGTCTCGTCGAGCGTCTCGACCTCCCGGAGCAGTTCGATCCGGACGGGATCGTCGATCGCGAAGGAGTCGTAGTCGACGGTCGCGGGTTCCTGGTCAGAGACCAACTTGCGGTTCTTGTATCGTTCGAGCAGCTTGAGCGATTTCTCGGTGCGGATCGCGAGCGCGTCCGCATCCGAAGAGTCGGCAGCGGCAATATTCTCGCCGGGTTTGACCGGCATCAGCGTACCGGAGCGCTGAAGGCTTTCGAGCAGCCGTTCGCGGTCCTCCGCGAGCACGGCGACGCTCGCCTTCTTCATGGCGACGATCATACGCCCGTCACCTTCTTCATGACGGCTGCGAGCGCGCGTTCCCGCGCGTTTTTGGCGCGGGCGGCGTCGGCGTCCGCGGACGCTTCGGCCTCGGCGGCGATCCGCCGGCTCTCGCGTTCTGCGCGGGCGGCGGCTTCCGCTTCGACGGCGGCGACCTTCGCGTCGGTTTCGGCCTGGATGCGGGCGGTTTCTTCGGCCGCGGTCATGCGGGCGCGTTCCAGAAGCGTCTTCGCTTCTTCCTGGGCTTTCGCCCGGAGCGCCTCGGCCTTCTCCTCCGCAGTCCGGATGGATTCGAATATCGGCATGCCAGTCACCTCCGTTTCGTTTCCGACCTTAACATTATATCACGCGCGAGCCGCGCTTGTCACTTAAAAATGCGTGCGCGCACGAGAGATTCGCGTTCATTCCGACCAGGAGCGGACAAGGGCGTCGACGGCACCCTCGACGTCCGCGCCGGCGAGCCCGGCATAGCCGACGACGACCCGTGGAACCGGTTCGAAAGAGGGGGGCGGGCCGAATCGCGAGAGTCCCGCGAGGCGAACGCCATGGCGCTCCGCGGCGGCGACGAGATCCGCCTCGCTCCTGCCGAGATCGACGGAAAGCACGAAGTGCAGGCCCGCGTCCTCCGACCGGACCGAAAGTCGGTTTCCGATCGGAGAGGCGAGCAGGCGGTCGAGGAAGCGGTCGCGACGGTCGCGGCACGTCTTCCGGACGCGCGCCAGATGACGTTCGAAATGTCCTTCGGCCATGAAGCGGGAGAGCGTCTCCTGTTCGATGTTGGATACCGTGCAGGAATAATGACCGAGACGTTCGCGGTAGGTCGAGAGGAGCCTCGGAGGCAGGACCATGTAGGCGATCCGGAGGGCGGGTGCGAGACTCTTGGTGAAGGAGTTCAGGTAGACGACGCGGTCGCCGCCGTCGAGGCCGGCGAGCGCCGGGATCGGCTGCCCGGCGAAGCGGAACTCGCTGTCGTAGTCGTCCTCGAGGATCAGCCTATCGCCGTCCTGCGCCCATGCGAGGAGCTCGCGGCGACGGCCGACGGGCATCACGACACCGGTCGGAAACTGGTGCGAAGGCGTGACATGGACGATGTCGGCGCCGCTTGTTCGGAGGGCCGTGACATCGAGGCCGGCCCCGTCGAGCGGGATTCCGACCGGTCGCGCGCCGTGAGAGGCGACGATCCTCGCGATCTTCGGATATCCGGGGTCCTCGACCGCGTAGAGCGGTTCGCGGCCGATCAGCTCGACGAGCTGCCCGATCAGGTATTCGGAACCGGCGCCGACGACGATGTCCGCCGGGTCGGGCGAGAAGCCGCGCTGGGCGGCTAGATGTTCCGCGATCGCCTCCCGAAGGGCGCGCGATCCCTGCGGATGGCCGGCGTTGAGCAGTTCGCTCTTCGGTTCACGGAGCGTCTCGCGCACGATCCGGGTCCAGACGGCATAGGGGAACAGGTCGGCGTCGAAGGCGGCGGTCCCGAGATCGTAGCGCGGAACGGCGAAGGGGACTTCCGCGACGACGGTCGCGGATCGGCGCGCCGGCGCCGGAAAGCCGGTCGACAGGACGAAATGGCCGCTGCGTTCGCGCGCCTGCAGATAGCCCTCGGCGACGAGCTGCGCGTAGGCGGCATCGACGGTCACGGGACTGCATCCGAGCCGGGCGGAGAGTTCGCGGCGCGACGGCATCCGTGCGCCGGCGGGAAGCGCGCCGCGCCCGATCTCGTCCAGGACATGACGGTAGATCTGTTCGTAGAGGGGAACGCCGGACTTGCGGTCGAGCATCCTGACAAGCATCGGACCATCTCCTTCTGGCATGAGACTCGATCGAAAAAAGGCGCGATGGGATGGAGCCAGCTTGGATCCATCATAACATCGCGCCGTGTCGGCTGTCAACCGTCGGCGATCCGACCGTCAGCGGGCGGTCTTCGGCTGGCGCGTCGCGATCAGACCGAGGACGACGGCGACGAGCATCCCCACCATCGGGTAGACCAGGAGCGCGAGTTCGATCCCGGCGACGATGCAGAGCAGCACGGAAACGAAGACGGGACCGCGGCGGTTCCCGAAGTATCCCCACCACTGGCAGAGGACGGCGACGAGCACGATTCCGGCGTGGATCGCGACGAAGAGCGCGTAGAGCGCGGCGAAGATCGGGAAACGCTCGCCCATGTCGCCGGCGGCGAGCACGTAGTAGAGCGTTCCCCCGATCAGGTAGAGCGTGAGGTAGATCGCGCTCGAAAGCATCAGTTTCGGTTTCATGGAGACCCCTTCCTTCTTCGATTCCCTTGCATGACGGTCGCGTTCACGATCCGTCGAACAGCGAGATCTGGACGTCATGGTCGCGGACGCGGAAGAACGGTGCGATGTCCTCGTCGCGCCACTTGATCGAGGCGGCGTCGCAGGCGTCGGTGAAGGCGTTCCAGAGGCGGTCGGCGATCGGCGACTTGCAGACGTAGGAGGATCCGTAACGGGCTTCGTACTTCCGCCGCAGTCCGGGGAACTCCTCGTCGAGGCGGGCGTAGAAATGCTCCCGCGAGCCGTCGCGCATCGTCGTTCCGGTGCAACCGACGACATACCGCACCCCGGCGTCCGAACATGCCCGGACGACTTTGAGGACGTTTTCCTCGGTATCGGTGATCCACGGCAGAACCGGCGTCATCCACACGCCGGCGACGACGCCGCGGGCGGAAAACGCCGCAAGCGCCCGTAGCCGTTCCGAAGGCGGACTCGCCTGCGGTTCGATCCGCTTCGCGAGCGCGTCGTCGACGGTCGTGAGGGTGAAGCAGGCGATGCCCGCCGTCCGGCGGGAGAGTTCTTCCATCAGGTCGAGGTCGCGGAGGGCGAGCGCGTTCTTGGTGAGGAACGCCGCGCCGTGTCCGTGGGTGAGGATCACCTCGAGGACCTTCCGCGAGAGACCGAGGCGTTCCTCGATCGGCATGTACGGGTCGCACATCGATCCCGAGCGGCAGACGATCTTGGTCCGCTTCTTCACGAGTTCGGACGCGGCGAGTTCGGGTGCGTTCGTCTTGACGACGATGTCCTCGAACGGCGGCTCGATCTCGTAGCAGGCGCTGCGCGAGTCGCAGTAGATGCACCCGTGGGTGCAGCCGCGGTAGACGTTGTAGTTGTGATAGGGTCCGAGGATCAGCGTCTTCGCCTTCACTTCGCGCACGGCTCTCACCCCTTCGACTCCATTATACCATCGCGGCTGCGGAAAAAAAGCAAGAGCCGCGGATTCGCATCCGCGGCTCGCATGTTTTCATTGGCTGGGCTAGCTAGGATCGAACTAGCGATCTTGGAGTCAGAGTCCAATGCCTTACCGCTTGGCCATAGCCCAATCGGGACCCGCACTCGTGCGTGTCCATATGATATGATATCATTTTTTTCGGATTTGTCGAGTGGAATCAATCGGATGAAGCGATTTTTTCATCGCGGAACGCCTTCGGCGGGGAAGGTCGCGAGCGGCCGGTAGACGAGACGGCCGTCCGACCGGAGCGATTCGAAGAGGACGAAGCGGTCGACGGACACGACGGCGGGCGGAAACGACCCCCGTTCGATCGCCGCCGCGGAGAGGTCCGATTCGCGGACGAGCGTGAGATGGGGCGCAAACGGCTTCGGGTCGTAGGCGACGCCCGCCGTCCGAAGCGCGGTCCTCGCGGCATCCGCGAGCATGGACAGCGCCGTGCCGCCGTCACAGACGGCGAACACGGTGGAGGAGCCACGCGACGGAAACGATCCGAGACCGCCGATCCGGATCGAAAAGGCGGTCCATCGGACCTGGTTCAGGACGCGGGCGACCACGTCCGCGTCTTCGATTTCGCCGAGGAAGGCGAGGGTCAGATGCAGGTTTCCGCAGGCGGTGAAGTTCCCGCGCCGGCTGTTCTTCCGCACGTAGTCCGCGCGTTCCTCCGCCGCGGCGATCGCCGCGGCGGAAAACGGGATCCCGACGAACAGGCGCACGGCGGTCAGCCGAGGATCCGGCGGCGGCGGATCAGGAGGATAAGGACGACGGTGCCGCCGGCGGCGATCGTGCCGCCGGTCGCGATCAGGATCGTCGCGAGGGTCGAAAGGCCGGAAGCGGTCGGTTCGGGTTCGATCACCTCGAACGGATCGGGACCGGGTTCATCGGCGAGATCGACTTCGACGGTCTCGGTCACGGCGGCCGAATCGGCCATCCCGTCCTTGACGGCGTAGAACGAGAGGACGGCATCCTCCTCGATGGTGATCGGTCCTTGGTACACGACGAAGGCGACATCGGCCCCGACGCCGAGCGCATAGCGGATCTCGGCGCCCGCGGTAACGCAGGACAGCGTCACCGTCCGCGGACCGACGTCGCCACCGGCGACCTCCGCGGTCGGGGTAGAGACCGTTCCGATCTCAGGTTCGGACGTCCCGAAGACGTGGGTGAAATGTTCCGTGTCGTTCTGGACGGCGACCATCACCGTGAACCAGAAGACGAGTTCGTCGTCGGCCGCAAGCCCGTTGATCGTGATCTCCGGATGTCCGGTCGCTCCGTTTTCGACCATGCGGACGTTCTGCTGCCCGCCGCCGTTCTTGACGTAATGGATGTCGACGTAGACGCAGTCCGTGAGCCAGGTGATCGTCGCAGACGAGGAACCTTCCGTCAGGGAGTAGGGGGTTTCCGAGAAGGCGACCTCGTAGGTCGCTTCGACCACGGCGGAGGGAGCGCCACCCGCGACGATCGCGACGGCGCGGACGGTCACGTCGGCGACGATCGTGATCGGTCCGTCGTAGGCCGGCGAATGCGCGGTCGGGGCGCTTCCGTCGAGGGTGTACCGGATCACCGCGTCCGCATCCGGATGGGTGATCGACACCTCGACCGGTTCGTCGTACGTCCCGGAAGGGACGGAGAGCGTCGGCGACGCGGTCACGGCGAGGATGACGTAACGGACGCGGATCACGGGCGAGGGCTCGAGGCCGCTTCGGAAGACGACCGCGGTGACGACGGCGTCTGAATTGATCTCGAGCGGTCCCCCATATAGGGGGGAATCCGCCGTCGGGACCGTGCCGTCGAGGGTATAGCGGATCTCGCCGCCGTCGGTCGCGGTGGCGATCGAGACGGTCTGAGGACCGGCGTAGGTTCCGGAATCGAGGCTGAAGACGGGCATTTGCGCCCGGTCGTCGACGACGTAGTCGAAGACCGCCGTCTCGGAGGGACGCAATCCTTCCGCGAAGGCGCGGACGGTGAGGACGGTCGAGGAATCGATCCGGATCGGATCGGCATAGGAAGGCGATGTCTCGTCGGGAACCGAACCGTCGAGGGTGAAGCGGATCGTCGCGCCCGGGGTCGCGGAGGCAAGCGCGACCGTCACGGCGTCGGCGTACTGGCCGGCCGGGACGTCGACCGTCGGTGCCTGGACCCGTTCGAGCGGGTCGAGTTCCTCGCCCTGGAACGGATTCCAGCCGGCGGCGGCGATCACGAACCAGCCGGTCGAGGAGACGCAGTTCTGCTGCAGCATGCGCCAGTAGTGGTTGTTGGAGGCCTTGAGCGAATAGGGCAGGCCGCCGGCCATCGACCCGCCGGCACCCATCTTCTTCTCGACCTCGGACAGGATCGCGTCGCCCTTCGCTTCGTCGCCGACGGCGTAGTAGGCGCACGCCATGAAGACCGTGCCTTCGATCCAGATGTCGGCGGCGTAGGTCCCGCCGCCCTTGGCCGGGTCGGCGGCGGCGCCGTCGTCCTGCCAGTCGAAGTCGTAGCCGGTCATGAGGCTTCCCTCGTCGTCGTAGGTCAGGGTCTGAACGTATTTCGGATGCGCGAGCGTGCCGACGCCGGTGACGGGGTCGCCGACGGCGTCCTCGACGTAATCGAGGACCTCGGCGTAGTCCGTACCGAGGGCGAGCACCGCCCACGGGTTGACGTCGAGCGGGACCCACGGGTCGACGAGCTGCGTGTCGTTCTTGAAGCCGCCGAAGAAGCGGCCCTCGGCGTCGTCCCAGACGACATCGGTGAGGAACGCGAGCACGTCCGCCACGGCGGCGTTGTATTCGTCGCGTCTTGCGGGCGTGGTGTCGGCGAAATAGAGGAGCGCGGGATAGGCGTCGATGTTGTGTTCGGTGCCGGTCCAGACCTCCTCGGTCCAGACGCCGGGCACGTCCCAGGTGGTCTCGCCGCCGGCGATCCCGCCGTTGGGCCGCTGGTATCCGAGGGCCCAGTCGAGAGCGGCGACGGCCATCGCGTGGAAGGTCTCCGCATCGCCGGTGATCCGTTCGTAGTTCATCACCGCGAGCGAGACCCAGACGGCGGGACCGACGTGCTTCCTAAGCTCGGCGCCCCAGTAGCCGCCGTACCAGTAGGAGTTGCACCAGGAACCGTCCTCCGCCTGCAGGTTCTGCAGGGTCGTGAGCACGGTCGTCGCCCGTTCGACGTCGCCGGCCACGAGGAAGGCGATCGCCGCGACCGCCTGGTCGTACGTGAACGCCTCGGTGATCGGCTGGTCGGGACCGGAATAGTCCTCGAAACTGTCGACGAGACCGGATATTTCGTCGCTGCCGTCGAGGACGGCGGAGTCCTGCTGGGCGGACAGCCACCCGTAGGCGGCGAGCATGGAAGCAGATAAGCGCGGATTCGCCTCCGGGGTCTCGGCCGTCACGACCGGCGCGGCGCCCGCGGCGACCGCCGTGCACAGGAATAGGAAGATCATCAGGATCGTGGTCAGGCGTTTCGTCATGGCAGGCACCTCGCTATGGTACCATCATAGCACGAGCGGCGAAGAAGAGGATCGGAAATCGTCCTTGAAACGACAAAACGCGTCCGATCGGACGCGTTGTCGAAATCGTTTCGGTCAGGCACGCGCTTCTTCGTTCTGGAGCGTGGCGTTGGCGACGGTGGCGGCCTTGTTCAGGTCGAGCTGCATCATCGCCGTGGCGACGACGCCGAGACCGAGGATCGAAAGGACGAGGTAAGCGATCGAAAAGTCGGGCTTCTTGACGCCGAACCGGTCGCGGTTCTGGAAGAGGAAGGTCTCCCACTTCTTCAGGTTGAGGCCGTACATCACCTGAATCCCCGGGAGGACGAGCGCGGAGAGGAGGAAATCCTTCGTGAGGTCGGCGGGTCCGCCGACCAGCTTGTGGATCCCGCGGATCATCCGGTACATCCAGATGTAGTACCAGACGCCGAAGGTGATGACGGTGTAGAAGACGTGAAGCGGGACGCTCCGGACGATCTGTGCGTCGCCGACGGGATCGAGCGCGACGAGCGGGTCCTTCCGGTTCAGCTTGCGCAGGATCCAGCGCCACAGCGTCGGCTCATCCGTCCCGGCGTATCCGGGATGGAGGAAGACGGCGACGCCGTAAACGGCGAGAAAGAGGATGTAGAGATAGAACCCGAGTCCGAAGCCGCCGACGAGGACGGATTCCCCGCCGGAGAACTCCTCTCTCCCGAAGAACAGGTTCGCGGTCGCCGGATCCGATCCGGCGCCGAGGAGGACGAGCGCGAGGTTGACGAGAAACAGCGCCGCGGCGACGTAGAAGCCGACGCGGAACGCGAGTCTGGCACGTTTCGTGAAACCGCCCTCGAACGCCATGAAGCCGATCGTCGCGAAGCAGGCGTCGAGAACGACCGCCCGCGCGAAGGGCCCGAAGAACGGCGGAAACGCGAACAGGAACAGCTGCGCGACGACGATGCCGTCGAAGCGACAGACGTAGAGGCGCGCGGAGAAGACGACGAGAGTCAGGAAAAACAGCCCGATCGCGATGAACTCGATCCGGACTTTGCCGAGGAAACGACGGATCTGTGCCATGGAAATCCCCCTATGACGGATGCTTCTTTTCCTTGATGATAGCACCATCGCCGCATTATTTCAAGACGGTGCGAGCATATCGCGGAAGAAAGCGATCGCCGGAGGTGGCGATTCCCGCGATTTCACTTCTTCGCGGAAAAACGCGAAGATCCGCCGAGCGCGACGTCGACCATCGCGTCCGAGAGCGCATGGAGCCGATCCATCGTGCGGACGGTTCCGGACCGGCGCGCGGGCGCCTTCTCGACGCCTTCCATCCAGAACAGACCGGATCGTCCCGCATAGGCGTCCTCGAGCGCGATCCGGACCATCGCCGCGGCCGGGACCGATGGCGGAGTGCCGGCCTTCCGCCGCCAGCTCCAGATCCACCGTTCGAGTCCCTTCGTCGTCTTCGCGACGATGCCGGTGTCGACGAGACCCGGATCGATCGCGTAGAACGAAACCAGTTTGGGATCGATCCGCCGCGCCATGTCGCGGACGAAGAGGACGTTCATCAGCTTCGATTGGGCGTAGGCCGTCAGAAGCCAGTAGAAGCCGCGCAGCGAAACGTCCCGGAAGAAAATCCGCCCCCAGCGGTGGGCGCGCGAACTGACGACGAGAACGCGGGCGCCGGGACGGCGCTCCAGCAGCGGGAGGCACCGAATCGTCAGGTGGTGGACGGCGAGGTGGTTCACCGCGAACGTCTTCTCGTAGCCGTCGACGGTGAGTTCGCGATGCGTCGAGACCGTCCCGGCGACGTGGACGAGCGCGTCGATGCCGTCAGGGCAGCTCTCCGCCAGGCGGGTGGCGAGCGCGTCGACCTCGCGCACGCTCGACAGGTCGGCGAATTGGAAGGAGAGCCGCGCTTCGCGCAAATCCGCTTCCATGGCCGCCGCCTTCTTCCGGTTGCGGGCGACGCCGACGACGCGGCAGCCCGCCTTCAGGAATCCTTCTGCCGCGGCACGGCCGATCCCGTCGGTCGCGCCGGTGACCACGATCGTCTTCATCCGAACACCTTCCTTCGTATCCATTCTACCACTGCGGATCCCCTTTGAACAGTGTATCAATGAACGTTTGTTCATTTCTATCAAAAAGGAAAAGCGCTCCATCATGCGGAGCGCCGGTCGAGTCCCGATTGTTCCTTCTTGAGCGAGACGACGACGCGTTCGAAGAGCACCCATGCGATCAGCGCGGAGAGCAGGTCGCCGACGGGTTGGGTCCAGACGACGCCGTCGATCCCGAAGAGCGTTTCGAACAGGAAGAGGATCCCGAGGTTGATCACCACCTGGCGCATGAACACCAGGAAGAACGACTGCTTCCCGTGTCCCATCGCCTGGAAGGTCGTGTTGTAGAGGAAGAAAAGCGCCATCGGGATCGTACCGAGGCAGGCGATCCGGAGGAACCGCGCGCCGAGCGCGACGGTCTCCGGTTCCCGGATGAAGAAGGTCACGATCGGTTCGGAGAAGACCTCGAAGAAGACGATGCAGAGGCTCGCGATCCCGACCGCCGCGAATCGGGCGAACCGCGAGGAACCCTTCATGCGGTCGAAGTCCTTGGCGGCGTAGTTGTAGGCGACGAGCGGGAGGACGCCCTGGCCGAGACCGAGGGCGATGTTGAGCGGGATCGAGTCGATCTTCTTGACGATCCCCATCGCGGCGACGGCGAGGTCGCCGTAACCCGAGAGCACCTTGAAGACGGCGGCGTTGACGAGGACGTTGAAGACGACGGCGGCCGCCGCGGGCAGACCGACCGCGAAGACCGGACCGGCGACCTGCTTCGCCCCGGAGAGCCGGGACGGTGAGAAACCGACGTTCGAACGGTGACCGATGGAGAAGACGGTCATCAGGTAGAATCCGACCACGGCGACGTTGGCGATCATCGTCGCCATCGCCGCGCCGGCGACGTCGAGGTCGAGCACGAAGATGAAGATCGGGTCGAGGATGATGTTGAGGATGCCGCCGAAGGCGATTCCGGCGGCGCCCAGCTTCGCCTCGCCCTCGGAGCGGAGGAGATGGCCGAGGACGATCCCGAGGGTCGTCGGAAGACCGCCGACGACGGTGGTCCAGAACAGGTAGTCTCTGCCGTAGCCGATCGTCATCGCGCTGGCGCCGAGCAGTTCGAGGATCGGCGTCATGAAGATCCAGAGGAGGACGGAATAGAGGAGCGAGAAGACGTTCGCGCCGTAGACGCTGAAGGTGGCGACCTTCTTCGCGTCCTCGGGGCGCTTGGCGCCCATCATCCGCGCCATCAGGCTGCCGCCGCCGATCCCGAAGAGGTTCCCGAAGGCGGCGAGGAGCGCGAAGGCGCCGAACGAATAGGAGATCGCGGCGACCATGTAGGGGTCGTTCGTCTGACCGATGTAGAAGGTGTCGGCGAGGTTGTAGATCATCGTCACGAACTGCGAGAGAATGGAAGGAATCGCGAGCGTCGCGACGGCCTTCCAGATCGGCAGTTTCTCGAAGATCAGCGTTTTCTTGTCCATGGTGTTCCCCGTCCTTCATGATTCGCTCATTCATTGTACAATCGCACGCCGCTTCCGTCAAGCGGTATTCCGGTAAAGAAAAAGACACGGACGGACCGTGTCTTGTTCGTTGCGCTTGGGCTCAGGCGGCGACGCTCGGCTTGACCCACTTCAGGATCACGAAGATCCAGCCGACGAGCGGGAGGAGCCACCACAGCATGTAGGTACCCTTCTCGCCGACGTCGTGCAGACGGCGGACGCCCATGGCGATCACCGGCACGAGCAGGACGAGGCTGACGAGCGAGGTGAGGACCGGGATGTTGATGAGGCCGATGATGAGGCCGATCAGGAACTGGACGATGATATGGACGACGATGTTGGTCCAGAAGTCGTTCAGGTTGATCTTGCCTTCGTAGTTCTTCCAGTCGATCCACATCTGCTTGTAGAGCTTGACGTACTTATCCATCTTTTCAATGCCCCCTTTTTGATGTCGATTATAACACCATTTCATGCCCTTGTATATGGCAATCGGGCGATTTTCCGTCATATTTCGGTCGAATTTGCGAAATCATGCGCGGTCGATCGGTCGTCTAGGCCGCGTCGGCCGCGCCGGAAAGGCTGCGCGCGTGCAGGATTTCGGCGGCGATGACGAACTTCGTCGGGATCGTCGGGACGTCCATCGCGAACTGGTAGATCAGGTAGCCTTCGTAGATCTGGACGTTTCTGCCGAGGTCGCTCGGCAGCGTCGGGACGTTCTTGGGATCGAACGCGAGGACGGTTTCCCTGCCGTCGACGGTGCCCTCGTAGCGGTATCCGTCATGGGTCAGGGAGAGTCGGCCGCGGCCGACCTCGACGAGCCGCTCGTCCCGGAAACTCTCGAGCCGGACGTCGGCTTCGAGGCGGAACGCCGGGTCGGATTCGATCCGCATGCGCATCTCCGCCTCCTGCACGTGATAGAGGTCGTCGATCCGGAGTCCGCCGACTTTTCCGTGGGGATCGTAGGAAAGGCGGTTCCCGCACGCCGGGCAGACGAGGTCGCGTCCGTCCGCATGAAGCGTCTCGCCGCCGCATCGCGGGCAGCGGTAGAGGACGCTTTCGAGGTTCTCGATGTCGTTGATGCGGTAACGGTACCTGCCTTCGGGATCGAAGGAGGAGACGTTGAAGCGGAGCGCCTCGACGACGGCCGCGAGGACCTCTTCTTCCGTAAGCGAAGCCAGCCGTTCCTTCGTCAGGACGAGTTCGACGTCGGTCTGGATCCGTCCGGGGAAGTTCTTCTTCGACCACGGCGGGTTGACGAGGTAGGCGCCCTGGTGGCGGACGGCGAAGACGTCGACCTTGGCCTTCTTGAGCAGCTTGGCGATCGACGGCGCGATCGGCTGGGTGACGCCGATCGGCGAGATCTGCCCCTCGGGGAAGATCGAGACGATCCCCTTCCGCCGGAGGATCCGGAAGACGTTCATGGTCGCGACCGGGTCGGCCTGGAAGAGGCATTTGGGGAACGCCCGCGCCATCCGGAGGAAGAAGCCGAGGAGGGGGTCGTAGAACATCTTCCCGGCGGCCATGTAGCTGACGCGCTTCGGATAGACCGCCGCGGTGGTGTAGATGAAGTCGTAGAAGGACGTGTGGTTGGAGAGGACGATCGCCGGCCCCTTGATCTTCGCGTGGCGGCGGATCCGCTGCCCCTTGAAGAAGGCGTAGATCCGAAGCAGGAAGCCGAGCGTCGCGTACAGGAGCGGATTCGGACGCTTCATCTTCAGAGGTTCCGGATCAATTCTTCGGCGTCCGCGCCGTCGCGGATGGTCTCGGCGATCTTCTTCTGGGTCGCCGCATCGATCCGGTAGCGGGTCGAGATGAGAATCCCGACGCCCATGAAGACGAGCGGGACGAGGGCCATGATGAGCCGGATCGCGAGCATCGCTTCCGGCGGCTGTTCGGTGAGCGGCGGCTGCGTCAGATCCTGCGACTGAAAGCCGGCGAGGCCGATCAGGGCCATCACGGCGGCGAGGCCGACGGCCTGCGCGACCTTGTTGATGAAGTTGGTGAAGCCGCTCATCTGTCCGTCGAGGCGGTCCCTGAACCTGAGCTGGCCGGCGTCGACGACGTCGCCGTACATCGTGTGCGGGACGAGGCCGGGACCGCTGATCCCGAAGCCCATCAGCGCGCCGACGACGTAGATCACGACCGGGTTCACGTTCGCGGGGATCACGAGGAGCGTGAGCGCGGTGACGATCCAGACGATCGCGCCGAAGCGGTAGGCGTAGGTCTTCCCCTTCTTCCCGATCATCCGGATGTAGACGGGCAGGGCGACGATCTGCATCGCGAACATCAACGCCGCGGCGATCATGCCGACCATCGAGGATTCCCCGGCGGCGGTGACGTCCTTGACGATGTAGAAGTCGACGTAGAAGAAGAACAGTCCGCTCATGACCGCCATCGACATCTGCAGGAACAGGAACATCCCGAGGTACTGGCGGAAGGGTCGGAGGCCGAGCGGCTTGACGAGCTCCCTGAGGGAGAGCTTCGAGGTGACCGCCGGCGTCGTGATCTCCTCCTTCGCGAAGAGGCCGGTGAAGAGCACGCTGAGGCCGAAGAAGGTGCCGAAGATCAGGCTCATCACCTGGTAGCCGACGCGGTCGTCGGGGAAGAGCGAGACGATGATGCCGGGGACGGCGACGCAGAGGATCGAGGAAAAGATGCTGAAGCCGAGACGATAGGAATTGTACGAGGCCCGTTCCTGGTAGTCGCTCGAGATCTCGCTCGAGAGCGAATAGTAGGGGATCATCACCGAGGTCTGGATCATCGTGAAGACGAGGTACGCGGTGAGCGCCGCGATGACGCGGAGGGTATGGCTCGGGAAGGCGAACGGGAAGAACAGGAAGTACATCCCGGCGAGGACGAGCGGCGCCGAGATCACGAGATAGATCCGGCGCTTCCCGAGCCGCGACTTCGTGTGGTCGGAAAGGTATCCCATGAGCGGGTCGGTGATCGCGTCCCAGAAGCGCGCGATCAGCATGATGAAGCTGATCCAGTAGGGGCTGATCCCGACCGTGAGCGCGAGAAAGCCGGGAAGCAGGAAGTTGATGATGTTGAAGGAGCCGCCGCCGAAGATGTCGGCGGAAGCGAACGCGAGTTTCTTGCCAAGTGCGGATCGGGTCATATCGTGTCTCCTAGTCATTGATGCAGTCTGTTTCCATTATAAGGGAATCGCTGAAATTTTACCATCTCGCCTGTAGGAATGATGATTAAGGCACCCAGGATGTGGATGCCACATGTTGTTGAAGACAAAAAGCATATTCACACTTATCGTAAATAGTATAGAAATTGGATTATCAAGGCCGCTCTAAAACTACTTTGTCATCTCTCCCATTATGTTTTTTTAATGTGACAGCACTATGACTATTTTTTTGTAGCTGAATTTATTGTAAATGATTACTTCACTGTACGTTCGTTTCACCTATAGGCCTAAGAACGCTTGAAAATTCACTCGACGATTATGCATGAGCTTCAATTGTACACTTCGTCAAGGTCCCTAGGAGTAATAGGATATACTCAACTCAACCAATATTAATAAATCAACCTACCATCATCGAGAGTTGGAGATGATTAATCGAATTTGATTTCTTCGCTAGCTTTATTATAGACTTGTATTCTGCTTTCAACATTGATTCGGTTAACAAGCCAACCTCTAAGTGAGCATTCAGAGATGAAATCTTGAATTCGATTCACTCCATGAATTTCTTTTAGTGTGACAACTACGCCGAATCGAATACCAATTCCATCTCGAGATTTCAGTCGTTCCTTCGTGACAACCTTCATCCCCCAAAGTTTACCCTGATATGCTTTCCTAGGGATAAGACGTTCCTTTATTTCGTCTGTGATATGCTTGATGTTGTCCCATTTCCGATAATATTTTCTTGCATCAGCCTCATATACTGGATGAATATCATTGTCTTCTATACACTGTTTGTTATTGTTAATTGATTTGATATGGTTATCTTCATCGATTCTGCCAAAGTATAAGTCAAGTTCAGTGTTAGTGTAATCTACGCCTTGATTTCTAGAACACCGTGGAAAATAACATAACGTCGCTTTGGTAAGAAAGGGGTATTCGTTTTTATACTTTGGCACCGCAAATTGATAACTATAGGTCTCATATTGTTCAGATACGCCCGAAACGACAAACTTGATTTCATCATCTTCTGATTTGACAATGTCATCGATACGAACGGGTACGACACCATGACCTTTCAAAGAACGTTCCTCAAATGAGTGCGTTTCGTTCCACCCTATCGCGGCATCAATTAATAATGCTTTAGCAATTTCACGTGGGAAACCGAGAACATCCACAAGAAATGCCATCTTCCTAGATATCCATGGAGCGGCATAGGATGTGCCACAGACATATGACAATCCGAGATGATCGCAAACACGTATTCGTTTGTGTGAATCACCGCCATAGTAACTGACATCAGGTTTTGTAAAGAATGATAATACCGGACCGGAACGCGAGTAATTCACAGGATTATTCTGAGAGTCCACAGAGTTCACTACAATCGCATTCACGGAATCAGCAGGGGCGCCAATACGTTTTTTGGGTTCATCTGCCCGTTTATTGGTTCCTGAAATTATGAATGTTATGTCGTTTTCATATTGAATTTGATCAAGCACGGATGCTTCAGCGGATATAAAGTTCCTATTCACTTCTTGATCTGATCCCAACGAGATGTTCCATACATGTATTTCCGTGTTCTTTGAAATTATCGTCTTAATTTGATTTATTATTGTGAAAGAACTAAAACCTGCATGCAGCGCGATCCCAAAGTGTCGAACACGAAAACGACCACACCCATCATTCAATTCAGGATTGAGTGAAGGCCCATCAACAAGGAGCGAGCACACCGAAGTGCCATGTTGATAATCTGATGATTGCGCAGGAATCTCTGATGAGATGTCGTTATGGTGTTCGACCCAATCAGAGAAGTAAACCGATGAATCAAATAGAGTGTCAATCACTCCAATAATTGGCTCGTTTTTTGGGGAAGGAATAACGCCTGGAGTTGACTCGCTTGAGGGAGCGAAATCGGTTGGTAACAATCGCGAAAAATCTACCGTTGCCATAGCAACTAAATATGGCGCCTTCCGCAGGATCAGTTCGATTTCTTCTCGGCCTAATAAAACTGATGTATTATCAAGTGCGCGAATCACAGTCGGGTTAATGCCAAATTTCCGAAGGAGATCATCAATCTTCATCTTTACATCAAAAAATGAAATGATCGCTGTTTCATTGGTGAGGAATTCTGACTTATCGATTGCGAATTTAGTAATAAATGACGCATCAACAACCATTCGTTGAAACGTTGTCTTTGATATTGAATAGCGAGAGAAATCAATCAATGAAATACGTTCGGCACTATTAAAACTAGATGTAGTGGCAACTCCAGTGAAATATTCGTCAAGAATTTTAGCGGTTTCATTTGCTTTTTCAACGGATGATACAATGGCGTCGATTGAAACATAATGCGTGATGATATGATATGGGTCAGATGGAGTACCACCATACTTCGCTCCTACTATTGTTTGTTCGGCAGTAACATCTTTATATGAAAGGAAACTATCTATTCGATTGCTTTTGGCAGCAACTTTTCGATAATGGGCGCTCAGCAACACATCAGGAAGAAAATTCTCAGCGCGCCAAAAAGCAGCAATATCCAGAAGGTCTTGACCTAGTTTGCGAATATGATTGCTACATACAGATTGATTGCTTGGCAATGTAGGAGCTGCGGGTCTATTTGGGTTTTTTCTACTTTCGAACGGGCCTTTTAACTGCAGAATATCATTCATGGTTTTCACCTTTCAGTTCACGTTGTACGGAGCTTTTTGAAACGCCAGTCAACACTTCGATTTCTCGTATTGTGAATCCTCTTTTTTGCAAATTATTAGGAGATATTTCGCCAATATTCGGTATAACGTTCCTTATCATTCTACGAAGATAATCAAATTCGTTATTCGGATTGCTAAAAGCTATCGAAGAGCGTATTAAATTTTTTAATTCACCAGGGTAAGGAATTATCGTCATGCAATTGATAATTTTTTTGAACAATTTCATGTCATGTCCAGCCGTCTTGAAACGTTTAAGTTGAGTGTTTAGGATGCTCTCTGCAACCTCAACTAAATCTTCTTTTGTATATCTATTAAAATCAATGATGGAATCGAATCTCCTTGTTAAGGCTTTATCAAAACGCTCAAAAAGATTGGTTGTTGCAACCAATACTATATTTTCGTTCAAATTGTCCAACTCCTTAAAGAAGGCTGAAGTTACTCTACCCATTTCTCGTAAATCATTGTTGTTGATTCGATCCAAAGCAATAGAATCTAGTTCGTCAATTAAGATGAGCACCTTAGCGGGATAGGGTAAAGTGTTTATCTCGGCAAATGCATCACTGATATTTTTGGCTGTCTGACCAAGTTTACTATCAATGAGTTCGCTAGTGTCAATCATAAAAAGTTGTCTTTCAAGTAATCTTGCGACTTGCTTTACAGTTTCGGTTTTACCTGTACCCGGTGCGCCAATAAACATAAACTTATTAATCCCAGCATTGTGATTAATGGCGTTGATCATACCCACGATGTCATCGCTGATCGCCTTCGGTAGTGGTAAAGACTCATTTCCTACATCCACTTTTTTGAAGAATGACTCCTTATCATCATTAACTTGAGGATAGAACACGTTATTTTTTGACAAAAGCGACATAATGTATTCAGCCAATTGATAGTCACCGGCCGAATCAAAGTCCCGTGCAATATCATATGCTTCGTTGCGAAACTGGATATCATTCTTCTCACTATAGTATTTTATTAAGTTAAGAATATTCTTTTTTTTCATCGCGCCCACCCTTTATATTTATATTATAGCACGTTCTGGGACATATTCAACCATTTTGGGTCAAATATTCTCATTGAAGCATTAAACAAAAAGGCATCCAAACTTGGATGCCTGATGTATCAGGTGGTGGAACTGACGAGGCTCGAACTCGCGACCCCCAACATGCCATGCTGGTGCTCTCCCAATTGAGCTACAGTCCCACTGATTTTGCCGCCAAGAAAGATTTTACACGAAATCGTCCGATTTGGCAAGCGAAATATGCTTGCTTTCGCTTCCTCGGAGACGGTTTCCGGACATCTTCCGGAAAACGCGTCCGATTCGCATCGTGCACCCGCTCATGGTATAATGGTCGTGAGGAATCATTCGGGAGGCGCACGATGGACGGATTCGAAAGACATGTGGTCGCGAAGGCCGAGGCCTTCGCCCACACGGTGATGAAGGACGACGCCTCCGGACACGACTACGAGCATGTGAAGCGGGTCCGCCGGATGGCGGAGCGGATCCTCGCGCACGAACGGGCCGACGGCTTCGTCGTCGTCCTCGCGGCGATCCTCCACGACGTCGACGACAAGAAGCTCGGCGGTCCCGGCGACCGCGCCGAACGCTTCCTGCGCGAACAGGACGTTCCGGCCGCGACCCGCGAGGCGGTTCTCGAGATCATCGCGTCAATGTCGTACACCGCCCATATGGAAGGCAAGGCGGTCTCTTCGATCGAGGGCATGATCGTCCAGGACGCCGACCGGCTCGACGCGATCGGTGCGATCGGGATCGCGCGCGCCTTCGCATACGGGGGGCGCAAGGGCCGGCCGATCTACGCCGGTTCGATGGACGACGACTCCTCGCTCGCCCACTTCGGGCAGAAGCTCCTTAATCTCCGGAACCTGATGAACACGAAGACGGCGAAACGGATCGCGATTCGACGCCACCGCTTCCTCTCGGCCTATCTCGGCCGTTTCCTCGCCGAATGGAACGGCGAATGACCCGCTTGCCCCAAGACATCCTTCGAAGGAGCATCCCATGAAACCATTCACCCTATCCAACGGCGTCGCGATCCCCCCGATCGGCTTCGGAACCTGGCAGATCCCCGACGGCGACGTCGTCTACAACGCCGTCCGCGCCGCCCTGTCGGCCGGATACCGCGCGATCGACACCGCCGCGGTCTACGGAAACGAGACCGGCGTCGGCGCCGCGATCCGCGATGCGGGCATCCCCCGCTCCGAGGTCTTCCTCACCACCAAGGTGTGGAACGACGACCAGGGCTACGAATCGACCCTGCGCGCCTTCGGGGCGAGCCGCGCCAAGCTCGGCGTGGAGTATGTCGACCTCTACCTGATCCACTGGCCGGCGGTCAACCGCTTCCCGGACCACAGGGCGACGAACCTCGAGACCTGGCGGGCGATGGAACGCCTCTACCGCGAGGGCAAGGTCCGCGCGATCGGCGTCTCGAACTTCCTTCCCCACCACCTCGAACCGCTCTGGAACGCCGCCGAGGTCAAGCCCATGGTCGACCAGGTCGAACTCCATCCCGGAAATCCCGCCGACGACGTCGTCGCCTGGTGCCGCGCCCGGGGAATCCTCGTCCAGGCATGGAGTCCGATGATGCGCGGCCACGTCTTCGACTACCCGGTCCTCGCAGAGATCGCTTCGAAGCACGCCCGCACCGTCCCCCAGGTCGTCTTGCGCTGGATCCTCGATCGCGGGATCCATCCGCTTACCAAATCGGTCACGCCGGCAAGGATCAAAGAGAACCTCGACGTCTTCTCCTTCACGCTCGACGACGAGGACGAGGCGAAGATCGCGACGCTTTCCGGAATCGGCCGCTTCGGCAGCCATCCGGACCTGGCGAAATACTGAATCGAAAATACGAGACGCGCGGTCCTGCGAGGGACCGCGCGTCGTTTTCATTCGGATTACTTCTTCGGTTCGGGCTTCGCCTCGGGGGCGGGCGTCTCCTCGCCGAGATACTTGGGCAGATCCATGCCCGCCATCTTGAACAGGTCGTTCATCGGCGGGATCGACTTCATGAGCGACGAGGCGAAGTTCGCCGTCGTCGACGAGCCGTCCTTCGCGCCGCCGTCCCAGACGGTGATCCTGTCGAACTTGAGGTTCTTGATCGCCTCGACCTGGGTCTTGACGAGCGTTTCGAGCTTGTCGGTGATGAGCATCTTGATGGCGGCGTCGGGGCTTCCGCCGGCGGCTCTGACGATCTCGGCGAAGCCTTCGGCCTGTTTCGTCAGAAGTTCCTGGTTGCCTCGCGCCTGGGCTTCCATCTTCGAGTAGATGCCGTCCGCCTCGCCCTTCGCGCGGCGGCGGATCTGTTCGGCTTCGGCCTCGGCCTCGAGGACGCGCTTCTGCTTCTCGATCTCGGTCTTGACGATGACGTCGGCCTCGAGCGTCGCCTTCTCGCGGGCGGCGCGGGCCGTCTCGGCGTTCTGTTCGGCGACGTAGGATTCCTCGAGGGCCTTGGCGGCGGCGATCTTCTCGGCGGCGATGGCGCGGCGGAGCGCCTCTGCCTCGATCTCGCGGCGGCTGGCGTTGGACTGGGAGATGAGTCCGAGCGATTCGTTCTCGCCCTTGATCGCGGTCGAGTTCGCCGAGGCGACCTGGATGCGCTGGTCCTTGACGGCGTTCGCCTCGCCGATCGAACCGTCGCGGTTCTTCTCGGCGACGGACTTCTTGGCGTCGTTGATCGCCTTCGCGGCGGCTTCCTTGCCGAGGGCCTGGATGTAGCCGGATTCGTCGTTGATGTCGGTGACGTTGACGTTGATGAGGCGGAGGCCGATCTTCTTCAGCTCGGTCTCGACGTTGCGGGAGACGGCTTCGAGGAACTTGTCGCGGTCGGTGTTGATCTCCTCGATGTCCATCGTCGCGATGACGAGACGGAGCTGTCCGAAGATGATGTCCTTGGCGAGTTCCTGGATCTCGGAGAGGCCGAGCCCGAGGATGCGCTCGGCCGCGTTCTGCATGATCCCGACCTCCGTCGAGATGCCGACGGTGAAGCGCGAAGGGACGTCGATGCGGATGTTCTGGCGGGAGAGGGCGTTCTTGAGGTCGACCTGGATCGACATCGGCGTGAGGTCGAGGAACTGGTATGCCTGGAAGATCGGCCAGATGAACTTGGCGCCGCCGTGGATGCAGTGGGCGGATTTGTTGGAACCGTCGTTGTTGCGTCCGACCTTGCCGTAGACGACCATGATCTTGTCCGCCGGGCACTTCTTGTAGCGCGAGACGATGAAGATGATGCCGGTGAAGAAGAGCAGGATGATCGTGACGACGAGACCGATGGGAAATTCGAGGAACAGGGGTGTCATGGGAAATCTCCTTTTCTATCTGTGGATTTTTGAAGGACTAGGGGGACGATGGCGCTATTTGCGGCGGACGACGAGCGTGTTCTCGTCGGCTTCGTCGACGATCTCGACCTCGACGCCCGTGGGCAGGTCCTCATGCTCGTCGGTGACGGCGTCGGCTTCGACGTAGCGTTCCTGGACGGTGAGCGTGACCTTGCCCTTGGCGGTGCGGTCCTTCGGGACGCGGAGGTAGACGGTCGCGATCTTGCCGACGGCGTTCTTGAGGTCGAGGTTGCCCTCGGACTCGAGTTTCATCGCCGCACGGAGACCGATCGCGAGCAGAATCGCCGCAAGCGAACCGGACGCGAGGCCGCAGAGCGAAGCGAGAAGCGGATGGATCAAGTCGCCGAGCGAGAAGGCGGTCCAGCCGCCGATCGCGAGGAACGCGAGGACGCCGCGGATCGTGATGATCTTGAGGCCGCCGATTGCGGAGAGCGGTTCGTCGTTGATCTCGTCGACGTCAACGTCGGCGTCGACATCGGGCACGTCGACGTCGCCGCCATAGGCGGAGGCTTCGCCGCCTTCGATGCCGAAGAGCATGAGGATCAGGAAGATCGCCATGATCGCGGTCGCGATTGCCGCGACGACGAACATGGCCTGCTGGAAACCGGACAATGCTTCCCACCACTGGGACATGGATGGACCTCCTGGAGTATGGATTCTGGATGGCTGAAACGGTTCAGGACGTTCCGTGCGGCTTTTCGGGCATCAGCTCCAGCGGCCGGAGAGCTCGGCCTTCAGCTCTTCGAAGCGCGCTTCGAGGCGGTCGAGCATCGCCGACAGTTCGGCGAGGCTCGAGACCTTCATCGCGTCTTCGACGAGGAGGCGGTCCGCTTCGGGATAGTCGCGGTAGGCGTACCGGACGCCGAAGTCGGCCTTGGCGGGACGATGCTTCAGATTGAGGAGGACGCCCACGTGGGCGACAAGATATCGGAAGAAGTTGGGAAACGCTTCGACGAAGCGGCCGCGCGCAATGTTCTTGCGGGCTTCGAGAAGCATCAGGAAGTCGGTCGCGGTCGCCTGGCGGAAGAGCCGTCTTCCGCGCGCGTCGATCGCTTCCGC
The DNA here is from genome assembly GCA_041649275.1 of Candidatus Izemoplasmatales bacterium. Taxonomy (NCBI): domain Bacteria; kingdom Bacillati; phylum Mycoplasmatota; class Mollicutes; order Candidatus Izemoplasmatales; species Candidatus Izemoplasmatales bacterium. The sequence goes on along the minus strand of JBAZNL010000003.1, from coordinate 64,317 downwards.
GGACGAGATCCGTTCGGAAAGCACGGATTCCTTCTCGAACCACACGACGGCGCGGCCATGGCGGTCGGTTTCCTCGAACTTGTCGGGGATCGAGACCTTGATCACGGCGAGGTCGACGTAGACGAAGGGAGCGAGCCCCTTCAGCTTGTAGAATGCCTGCGAGAAGCCGTGCCAGGCGGGTTCGGGGACGCGATACTCGCGTTCGATGCCGTAACGTTCGTCGAGCGCCGCGCGGACGAGCGCGATCACCGTCTCGACGGCGTCGTCCTCGCAGACGACCTCGAGGTCGAGGTCGGAATACCGGTCGGAGAAGCCGGTCGCGGCGGATCCGCCCTCATGGGCCGCAAGCACGCCCGGGCAGGCGCGCAGCCGCGGCTCGAGGAACTTGCGCAGTTCGGGGATTCCGTCCATCTCATTTCCCCTTGACGGGGAGATAGACATCGTAGCCGTCGCCGTGCGGTTCGGCGAGCGCGTTCGCCTGCCGGTTGTCGATGCCGAGACGGTTCTCATCGAGATATTCGCGGATCCGGGGCATCAGGTCGCCGTCGGTGAAGGGCACGTATTCCTCCGGCGAGATCCGGATCTTGAGCGCGGGTCCGCCGGCCATGTCGGCGACGTTCACGTCCTTCGTCTTCGGCGTGCCGCGGGGGACCGAGGCGTACTTGATGTAGACGGCGAGGCGCTTGCCGTCCTTCTTGATCACGAGTTCGTTCTGGAAACGGTGTTCGGGGACGATCCCGGCATTGGCGAGGAACGCTTCGAGCTTCGCGTTCGCGAGCGTTTCGTCGCGGTCGTTGGCGAAGGCGATGGATTTCGGGTCGAGGTTCACGAGTTCGATCTGCATGGTGGATTCCTTTCAATCGCGGGGCGACTTGGGGGCGGGCGACGCCCATTTCAAGTCGTATTATAGCACAAACGCGCGAAAAGTAAATGCGTTCCAAGGGGGAATCTTGTGAAACCGTAAAAATCGCCGGCACGTCAGCCAAACACGAAGTATGCGCCCTCACGCTCGAGCAGATACCCGTAGACGGTCCAGGCGTAGGGGAACTCGCAGACGATCGCGAACGTCGCGTCCACTCCTGTCGCGACGTCGAGGATCGTCATCCCGGATGCGCCTCGATAGACCAGAAACCCGTCCTGAAGCAGTTCGTAGTCGGCGTCGGAGATGGTCCGAAGCACGGTCCAGGTCGTCTTGTCGTAGACGACGAGGTCGTCCCCGGTGTCGACGACGGCGAGGTCACCTTCGATCTCATAGACCATCCCGTCGAATCCGGCGGTCGACGCGGTCGAGCGATTCAGCACCGTGGTGTAGGCGTAGAACTCCTCGTCGACGAGGTTCGTTTCGATGATAAGCAGGAAATCGTCGATCGCCTCGAGATACGTCCCCATGGGGTGTTCGAAGTGCGCCGCATAGGTCGCGATCCTGACCAGATCCGGATCGAAGATGCCGTAATCGCGGAAGACGCGGATGCGGTCGTCCGCAAACAGGTACCGGTTGCCGCCGACGACGTCCGCGACGAACGAGAAGTCCATGTCGGTGAAGACCGTATGCATTTCGTCCTCCGCATCCTCGTACTTGAAGCGTGGCGATTCGAAGCCGGGAATCGATGCATCGATGTTGACCGAATCGAACGCGACGGTCGCGCCGGCCGGAAGGTAGTCCTCGAACAGGAAGGTGTGGACCGTTCCGGCGGCGTCGATCAGGGCATAACCCTTCACCGTCGAATATCGCAGGATCTCGATCGCGACCTGGGTCCGCGTCCGCGCGGCGACATCGCCGCAGGTGTAGGTGTCATGCACCGGCTGGACGGCGGACGGCTCGGCGTCGAAACCGTCGTAAGTCTCGATCGTGCAGCCCCGATCGGCCGCATCGTAGGCGCGATGGTAGGTGTAGAACCGGAGTGGATCACCGGGGATCGACCCGGGGAACGCGATCGTCTCGCCGTTCTGGAAAAGCGTCGCGCCGCGGAAGTCGCGGATCGTGTTGCCGGTCACGGTGAAGGACGGGGAACGGAACTTGAGCGTTTCGGAATAACCGATGAACGCGGGATCCTCGTCGTCGATGCCGGAAAGCGAGACGAATTCGAGGCTGGTGTACCTGGTATTGACGTCTTCGTAATAATACAACGTCCGCGTGACGGAATCGAAACCGAGGAACCACCGGCTTTGATCGTCGGCGACGAAGGCGACGGAAGGGAAGCGGTAGGTCTCGCCGTCGGCGATGACGGTCGTCCCGCCGTCCTCCCGAAAGACGACCATGCTCTCGTCGAGGTGCAGGATCCGGTCCCCGTTCGCCAGAATGTCGCGGAACGAATCCGGCGGATCGATCGGCGTCAGGAGCGTGCCGGCGTCGAACGGGAGCGGAACGGACGTGGTCGCGACCGTCGTGGCGGATTTTCCGCAAGCGATCGCCGTCAAGGCGGCGAGGGCGGACAGACAGAACAGGCAGGCTCTTCTCATAGGCTCCTCCGGGCTGGGACGACACGGTGCGGCGAATCAGCGGACTCGGCGCACTTCATATCCATTATACCGCGGGAAGCGACCCGTGATGCAAAAAAATGAAATTCGATGAGGATGGGATGCAGAAAGGCCGAGAACGTCGTCCACGCTCCCGACCATCCCGATCTCCCGCCGGTTCCGCGGCCGGTTCGTCGGTCAAGATTCCCATCTTTCTTGATTTATTTTGAACATCATAGTAAAATGGGATTCAGGCACGCCGGATTTCGGGCGGGGGAGGCATGGAATGCTGAAGAAAGAGGAATACCGGCTGATCGTCGAATCGTCGCCGAACATGATCTGGCGTTCGAACCTGTCGACCGAGTGCGATTACTTCAACCGCACCTGGCTCGCCTTCACGGGAAGGAGCGCCGAAGAGGAGCGCGGCTTCGGCTGGGCATCCGGCGTCCATCCCGACGACTTCGACCGCTGCGTCAAGATCTACCTCGACCATTTCCACGCGCACCAGCCGTTCGAGATGGACTACCGGCTCCGCCGTCATGACGGCGAATACCGCTGGATCAACGACCGCGGCGTTCCTGTCTTCGACCGCAAGGGGGCCTTCGTCGGTTTCATCGGCAGCTGCATGGATGTATCCGAGAAGGTCGAAGGCAGGCTGCTCATGAACATGGCGCAGAACGACTTCCTCTGCAACACCTACAACCGCCAGTACGCCTTCCAGCTGCTCGACGAGCTGCTTCGCCAGGCGAACGAGCACGGCGACGCGCTCTCGATCCTGATGATCGACGTTGACGACTTCAAGGCGATCAACGACCGCTTCGGCCACGCCGCGGGCGACGCCGTCCTGAAGAGTGTCGCCGGGACGATCCGCGACCAGCTCGGCGCGCGCGACGTGATCGGCCGCTACGGCGGCGACGAATTCGTCATCGGTCTCGTCGGTTCCGGCTTCGAGGCCGCCGCCTTCGTCGCGCGACGGATCCAAGCCGCCGTCGCCGGAAAGTCGCTCCCGCTTTCCGACGAGGGGCCGCTCCATCTCACGGTGAGCGTCGGAATCCGGACGCGCGCCGAGGAAACCTCGCTCGAAGAACTCGTCTGCACCGCCGATAACAACCTCTATCTCGCCAAGAAGGAAGGCAAGAACCTCGTCCGGGGTTCCTGAGACGAACCTTCCTTCCATCAGCCGTCCGGTCGACTCGACCGGACGGCTTTTCCATCAAATAGAAAGCGTCCTTTCCTCGATGGGAAGGGACGCTTGTTCGATCGGGTTCATTCATAGGTCTTCTTCGGCTTCTTGCTGTGCGACTGTTCAGGCTCGGAAACGCCGGCGATGAAGGGCTTCTTCAGCTTGGGGTTGTTCTTGTCGGCCTTCTTCTTCATCGTCAGCTTGTCGTTTTTCGCCTTGTCGTTCTTGTCCACGATCGTCACTTCCTTTGTCCTGCGATGCCGACGGCCGTCACGGCCGCGGTTCAAGGATATTATACCGCGTTTCGGCGGAAAAGGGAATGCCCGGGGATGGAAAACAAGTGGAATGGTCGCTCAGCAAGGGTGACGATTCAACCGCGATCCGGATCGAACGCGAGGAAGCGGCCGGGTCCGATTTTCGCGCCCTTTGACCTGCTTCGCCGGTTGACCCGATGAAACGGCCTATCCAATCGGGTCGGTCAGTGTGATGGTCACAAAAACCGTACCGTTGTATTCCGGAAGGTAATTGTTCCAAGGTTGAATGATGATATATGTCGTGTACCCGCAGTTGATCATCAGTTCGTAAAGCCGTTCGCCGTCATTCGGCGACCGTTGGTTCCCTTCCGGATATGTGTAGTGATTCTGCCAATTGACGAATTCGATGCTTTGATGGAGATCCGAGAATCTGAAATAAATGTATTTGATGGAAGCCGAATAACCGGCAAAACCGGTCGGAATCGCCAAAACCTCCACGTGATTCGACGTTTGAAACTCGAATTCCCGGTTCGGTTCCAAAGTCCGATGCGACATGTCCAACTTCAGGATGCGGAATTCGACGGCGACATCTGCGGGATTCCAGAGATGAAGTTCATACGGAGCGTCGGGCAGCACATCATGCTCCCTGATCTCGAAGAATGCATACCCGTACCACCCGCCGAGTTGGTTTCCGGCGGGATCATAAGCCTGCATGATCACCTGGACATTGTCTTCGCTCACATACGCATAGAACCCGACGTCACGGGCATCCAGTTTGAGCACCTGCCGCTCTTCGGGAGCGAGCGAAAAGATCTCCGATTCATTCTCCGAATACGCGAAACGATAATCCACTTCGAGTTTCGCCGTCATCGGAGACGGCACGTCGTAGAGGACGAACAGGTACGTCGTGTCCGGATAGAGGTGGACATCGTAGGTGCCGTCGTCGTTCGCGTCGAGTTGTTCCGGTCGCTGGGTTTCCGGATTGTTCCAATGAAGCGGCAACCCGGTCCATCCCTCCGGAGCCGAGACGAACCGTAGCGTAAGGTGGTAATCGGATTCGTATTCCGGCGTGAACAGGTAGACGCAATTGCCATACGCGTCCGCCGGAATCGTATTGGTCGTCCAGGGGTCGGTGCTCACCCATATGTGGTCGTAGGAGGATAACGGAGATGAAAACGAGATGGTTCGGACGATCGAAGGCGCATGAAGGTCGAAATCCGTCGGTATCGCACGAATGCCGACCAGATGCGAAACCAGATAGTCGTTGAAGTCGATCGAACACGTCAGTTCCGTGGTCGTCATCCGCAGGACGTTGTCGACATAGATCTGATACTCGGACGCATTCTCGACGGCTTCCCAACGGAATGTCTGGTCGATCGTGTTGTAGGTCATTTGAGGCGCTTCGAGTTCATCGATGGGGAACAGCGTCGTGGCGGTGGCGACCGGATCCAGCAGCATCAGGTCGCACGACGACATCAGGAATCCCAAGGAGACGATTGCCACGGCCCATGCGAATCTTCTTAACGAATGATTTCCCATTTGACTCCTCCTTCGAGCGATGTGTCGGTCTTCGTTTGTGCGTTCACCGTGTCGGACCGAGCCGGGCGTCGATCAGGATCGTCGCCATCAGCGAGGCGATCCCGATCCAGATGATGCCGTCGGCTCTCGTCAAGTCGATCTGCATCCTCAGGATGACGTAGACGACGACGACGAGGGTCAGGAAGGCGAAGCCCAGGATGCTTCGATGGCGCGAAAACCATTCCACGGCCTTTCCTTCTGGGAGTGAAGCGGGGAGCGACTTCTTGAAAAGCCGTCCGAACAGCGAATCGGAAGAATGGAACAGAAGCGTGACGACGTACAGGGCGACATAGAAGACGCTGAACAGGGTGTATGCGGACAACACTTCGTCCAGCATCGTGTCGGTCCTCGCGGAAAGGTTCATGAACATTCCGGCAAACAGCAGGACGACCAGAAGAAATGCGACGACCGTCAGGAAAAGGTCGAACGGGAGCCGCCGGATCCGTCGCCGTTCCGCATGCTTCATCGACTGGAAGATCATTCGCGACACCAGCTGGAGGCCCCAGACGAACGTGAGGATGGTGCCGGAGACGACGGCGACATTCTGGAAGACCTTCAGGTCGACCAACTGGCACAGGATGAACAGCGCGACGACCGAGAACGGCACGAGCAGCTGCCGATTCGCGGGATGGCGATACACGAGGAAGATCGGGATCGCCGCCGGCAGAAGATAATAAACCAGGGCGCATGTGAACACGAAGAAGCTGAAGAAGTCCGTCGCGATCACGGGGGAATAGAAATCGTCGTTCATGATCAGGAAGAACAAGTACTCCCCGAGGACGAGAACGATGGGAAAGGTCGCCAGGATTCTGGTGTTCCGCCTTTCCTGAATCCTTTTCGGATCGTCTTCCCGGTCGGTCCTGGGAGAGGGCGCCGTCAGAAGGAAGAACAGCCCGAAGCAGACGATTCCGCAGACGATGAAGCCGCCGTAGATCACCCAATCGTACAAGTAGGCGTGATGGTCCAGTTTGTCCGCATACAACAGTCCGAAGAACAGAAACGCGATCATGAGGAACAATCCGGACAGGATGATGTATTTCCGATATGCGACATACCTCTCCGCGATCGGATCCTTCTCGACGATATCGGCTTGATCGCGATCCGCCTTTCCATCACCGTTCTCGAACAGGCGGGCGATCTCGAGATTCAGGACGCTCGCGATCTGCGGAATCATGTGGATGTCCGGATTCCCCGCTCCCGTCTCCCACTTGCTGACCGCCTGGACCGTCACGTAGAGTCGGTCCGAAAGCTGCTGCTGGGTCATGCCGAGTTCTTTTCTTCGTTTCGAGATCATCAGTCCGATTTCCATTGGCAACCCTCCCAGTCATACAATACCGCCAAAGCGACGAAGTTCCTATCAACAAGACATCAACGAATCGTTGAATGACCCATCCTGACGAATCCGACCCAATGATGAATGAAAACCACTTCCATCATAGCATTTCAGGTTTCACAAAACAATCATCATTTATGATTCGTTTTGGTTTGGTCCCTTCGTCACGATTGCGTCGGGGCGCTACCGCCGTCTGGACATGCGAGATTGCGGATCAGGGGAAGCTCCCTTCGAACAATCAAAAAAAAACCGCTCTGCAGGGGTTCATCACGCGCGATTGGGTGCGTTACGACAATCAATCGAGATACTGATCCAGACACGATGCATCAACCCAGTAAATATTGCTGACACCTTCAATAAAACGACTGAAGAAAAAGTACTTTCCATCTGTGGTTACCGATGGGCATAATTGTTCAGCTCCGGATTGATTGATGTCGGATCCCAGTTTTACGGGAGTGCTCCAATGACCATTATTCTGAATGGTAATGTATATGTATCTGCTTGATCCGGATTCCCTATCAAACAACATATACGATTCATCTGGTGAAATGTAGGGATGCGCCCCTGCGATCCCCGTAGATACTCTTGATTGAAATTCCCCTTCCATATTCTTGATGACGTAAATGCCATTCAAACCGGTGAAATAGATATTCCCATATGTTGAGACAGTAACATACATGGAGAATCCAGAATTCAATCCATTATCACAATATGTAGGGGTTTGCCAAGCGCCATTAGCAAATTCGCTTTGATAGATGGCATAATCGCTTCGATTATCACGCATTGATCCGAAATACACCATTTTCCCGTCGGGGGTGATGAATGGTTCAAATTCATCGACATCTTCGCTGATCGGTGATAGCTCCGCATGTGACCACTGTCCGTCAATATACTCTGAGTAAAAAATCCGATTTGCACCTTCGGGAGCTCTTCGCGTAAAGAAGTAATATCGATAATCTGGTGAAAATGTACCAGCAAATTCGAAGTTCGTTTCGGTGCTGATGAACCCGGGCGCGAAGATTTCCGGAGTCACGCCTGGTTCGCCAAATAGAGCAGCTTTCATGAACGTAGTCGTGATTTCGGAACTCTGAGTAGTCGCAAAACTTGTCGTCATTGATGATGTGCTGATTACGGTAGTGCTTGTGTCTAGAGTATCCATGTGTGTGGAGATTTCAAAACATCCATGTAGAAATGATAAGCAGATCATACAAACGAACAGAATCAATTTCTTCATTCCACTTACTCCCTTGGATTTTCGGCAGCAATCCGCTTTTTCTCAACCGGTTATAGAATATGATACATATACCATTCCTTTTCCGCGATGTACCCGAGTTTTTTGGCGATGTGGGATGATATATCGTTTGCGGAATCCCAGACCGGATTATACCCACGCCTGAATGCTTCTTCGATGAAATAGGTACACAGGTTGGTTCCCATCCCTTTCGAGCGATAGTCGGGATATGTATCATACCCGACTCTGAAATACAGTTCGATATCCTTTCCAATCACCGGATAATTCGTCAAAGAGAATCCTTCACATTTCCCATCTTCACCCACGAGGGCAAAGCCAAAACCGTTTTCCAAAAAATCGCTCTTTGTAAAGAATCTTTGAATTACATCATGATTAATCATGCCTGATTCGATGTGTTTCTTTTCAATCGGAACGATCGAAAGCCCCGATGGCATTTCTTTTCTTTGCTTGATGATATGGTCCACGTTCAGTGAACTGGAGTTGAAAAGCACTCTAGGGTGTGTCGCGACATGATCTTTGAAATATGCTTCTATGGCCTGCTTCCAAAGCTCCGACTGTGCAATGATCCACGAGTCTTTATGAAACAGGTTGAAGACACCTTCAGCATATTCAACGCGCGGCTCTCCAATTATGAAATAGGCGGGCTTCAAATATAGGATTGCGCATTTGCAATGTTCTTCATCGTCAACGAATATTTGTGGTCGATGATCCCTAATCGCATACTTGACGAAATTGTTGAACGGTTCAAATGTATTGAAAATGTGGTAGTACTTTTCAATGTTATTCGTTACTTCATTCATTTCATTCTCCTTTTGTAATATTGTCGTGAATTTCGTAATCATTCCTGCTCGTTCAGCCACTCGATTCCCGTAAGGTAAACACGATCGACTTCATCTCGGTAATCTTCAAGGCTCATATAGGCATGGATGCTTGGAAGGGCTCCCCTTCCCTTCGTCATGTCTTCCACGGCGACGGTCCATTGAGTTGTCGACGTTCGTATTTGCATCATCGTGTTCGACAGGGTAAAATTCCTTGAGGTATCGGAACAGGTGTATCCACCGCCGGTTTCCTCGCCGATGATGACTCCCACCTGGTGAAATTGTAATAACGAGGCGAAATGTCCACAGGTAGAAAAACAAAACGCGTCTGCAAGCGTGGCGAGTCTTCCATCATAATGTGGTTCAGAAAGGGGAACGCGGTCTTTGAGCCCAGTATAGTAATTCGGGCTTTCCGGTGCGAAGTAGGGTGCCGGTTCAGGCAGCAGATACGAAAGCAGCCGACTGGCAACTCGCGGATCTCCGCCTCCGTTTCCACGGATGTCCAGAATCATTTTATGAATGCCCTGAGACGCAACCGTTTGAAAGAATTCCTCAAAGAACAGGTAGAAATCCGTCAAGGTGTACGGATATTCTGGATAAAAGGTCCGTAAGGTCATGATCGCGACATCATCTTCGTACGTTGCTTCAAACGGTTCCTCTTGAACCCAACCGTGCACGTTCGGACAATTTCTCGTGAGTGTCTCCGATTGGCTGGCACCTGTACTGTCATCGATGTATTCCACATCGATAGCTTCTTCGGTTGCGAGATAAAGCTGATAATAATAGAGGTAGTATTGGCTAAAAACAATCGTCTTGTACGCAGTTCCTTCGCCGTCAGCACTCAAATATCGCATCATGTCCGCCGTAACATCTTGTGTGCTGATACCGTCAATGGACACAATTTCATCCCCGAATTCCAATTGAGTATCTCCATCAATCCCGACAACATATAGTTTCCCTTCGATCAGGCGTACATCAATCGGATACGCCGACTCGGCGTCAAACACTTCTCCGATAATGGCAGACGGGATGATGACGAAAGAATGACCGCACCGAATCGCTGACATCACCACGGTAATCACTCGGAAGAATTCCAGGCTGGTCATTCCATCCGCAAGCAACTCCCGCTGGCTTTCGATGACCTCCTCCAGTTCGACCCGATTGGTGAAAATCTGCGGATTGTATGACAAATATCGAACAAATTGATCGTAATCAGTTTGTAGTTTCGATAGCGGGAAATGACCAGGCTCCAATGTCACAACCGAAGTCGTCGCAACCGTAGTCGTTCCGGTCGTCGTGATGGATGACGTTGTCGTGGATGAGGTGGTGGTCGGCGTTGTCGTAGTCGTCGCCGTGGTCGGCGCTGTCGTGGTTGAGGTGGTGGTTGACGATGTCGTGGTCGAGGTGGTGGAATTCGTCATCGAGGCAGTGGATGTCGTAGAAATGGCCGTACAACCCATCGCAAAGATACAAATCGCATAAATCACGATCATTCTGAGCGTTCTTGTGATCATGGTTAGGATTCCTTCCCTGAATACTCTGTGTCGACTTGCTTGAACCATTCATGCCAGAAATCGTCCTGAGAAAGATGGAACAATTCCTCATATGCATCCGGATGTTTCACGAATTCTACGAGTCTGTCCCATCCAAATGTCCTGACGATGAATTGAACAGCCGTCGTCGTCAACTCATAACCCCCCTGAAGACGGAACAGTTCATAATGATTGCCAAGATTCAGCACGGCATCTTGACGGAGAGTTGGCAGCAGCGATTCCATCGTCTTCGCAAGGCGAGAAGGATTGATAAGGTCGCTCTCAAATGCCGCAATTCCTTGAGATAACCAGTAGGGTGCGGATGAGTTCACACTGAAAATGACTCTTTGCATCCACACGAACAATGCGGCGGCCTTGAATTGGATGTCGTCAAAGCTGTCTTCGGGAGCCAAATGGATGATGTCCCATACCCAGGCGGCACGGAGCCATTCCGGTGCGTCTGCCAGACCCAATGCCGAATGCATTCGTGCTTTCGTCCGATACATGATGATTTCTTGTCTCTCATCCATCTTGAACGCGTATCGATTTTCGATTCGATCCGTCCTGTCTTCCAGAAACGAAGCGAAATCCTTCAAATCCGTGTTCAATTGCGCACCAAAGAAAGCAAATCGGTTGGATTGATATCGCAGATGTCCGCCATAGATTCGATGCAACGCCTGTTTCATTTCCGATATGACGCATTCGCGTTCGGTCCAAATCGCTTGGTAGAGGTACTTCTTTCCTTGAGGTTCAGCCTGGATCAATCCTTTATCCACGAGTCTTGACAACAGCGTCTTGACGGTGCTGATGGTCCAGGCCTGGGATTCATACAAATCCTGGGTCGCTTCATTTGCCGTTACCGGTTGTCTTTCCCAAACAATACGCATGACCTGCCATTCGGCGTCGGTAAGCTTGATCATGTTTGATAGCCTCTCTATTTCTGACTACAAATGTAGTCGATGTTCATATTGTACTATGTCTCATCAAAAATGTAAAGCCGATAACATGGAAAAAGAGAAACATCAAACGCCATTCGACACACTTCGAATTGGTCAAACGGCTTCATGAACGTCTCTTGGTTGGATCATCAAGATTTGGCCTATGAGGCAACCATGCTTGGTTTCGAGGAGGAGCGGGCTGTTCGACATTCCTGACGTGCGTGGATATCATCGATGCATCGATTCGTGAGGAGGAGCCGTTGAACCATTGAGTCATTCGGTCGGCGTGCCGCAATCAATTCAAACGACCTTTGTCGGCCGCACCTCGCCCTTATCCGTGTTTCTCTCGATGCACATATACTGGTTGGGATATATAAAAAGAAAAAGTAGCCAAACGTCTTTGACTACTTGATCGGATATGGATTCATTCCAAGAAAGTGACTTTCACGTTCCCGTTATCTTGAAGTTCGATGGATGAAGTAACGTCTTTTCCATTGACTTCAATGTTGCTTAGGGTCACTCGAACTTCATTGTCGTCTTTGGACGAAACATTGACTTCACAAACGATATCATCCAGTCTCCTCATGGTTTTTTGTTCTCCTCCTTTCATCATTCTTTTTGGGTACAGATAGATCATTCCCGGGTTGTTTCGATAGGCACTTGGAGATACTCCGAAATTCTTCTTGAATACGGTGCTAAAATACTTGTCCGAGTTATAGCCATGAGTATTTGCAATATAGCTTATGGTTTTGTCCGTTTCAAAAATCATGATGGCGGCATTCGAAAGTCGTCGCCTTGTGATGTATTCCGGTATGGAGGTCCCGACCATTTTATTGAACTCCCGACTCAGATGAAACTTTGAGTAATGGGAATATGCCGACAGGTCTTCAAGCGTGATTTCCTCAAATAGGTGATTTTCAATATAATCAAGAATTGCATTCACGACTTCCAGCATCTTGTCTCTCCCGCCAGATTGATCCACACCTATATTCTATCATCGCAATCTGTTTGCGGGTTTAAATAATTGTGATGTGGATTTCTCACATTCTTTTTTTTGGTGGCGTCTTTTCTTCCTGTTGTCACATCGATTCTTGACTCCCGTTGATGGCAATTTCCTGAAGGGGTTATGATCAAGAACACCCCGTTGGTGAAAAAAAGGCTTGATACGGACGTATCAAACCGATGATTGTCAGATATGTAGGGCTGAAAATGGTGTAGATACATAATCGCACCCCGCGGAGCATTTTTTGCATCCCCACAAAAAAAGTTGCGAATCCATCCCGTTCCATATGCATGGGACTACTGACTTCTGCCCGGAAATCATACCAATCAAAAAGACAATAAGCTATGGGCTCTATCCTATGAAATTCTAGAAAATCGGATTTCAACCGCAATCAGTCGAGACCCAACGCGACTTTGCCCCAGCCTGCCCCTCCTCCAGAAGTACCGGTATCCAAAACAAGTTGATATGATAATCCTTTTGGATAGTTATAAATCACACTGATCTCAGCCTGCAAATCGTCGTATTGGACCAATGCTTTTCCGTTACCCAGATTGACAAGTCTCTGGAAGGTGTTATATTTGTTTTGTTTGATGAAATCATCGATATGATATGATGAGTCTTCAAAATTGATATATATCGGCGATATCATTCGGTATTCATCATCTTCCACATACTTAAGGACGACATATTCGCATCCGAATTGTTTCATAATCACCGCCGTATGGTCATTTCCAACCGAATCCATTACTTCTTTCGAGTTGACACATTGCAACAGTTTCGTAGCGTATTTTTCAAGTTGGTTTTTCATATCATCTGCTCCTCCATGAATAGCTACAATAAATTCTTTTCTCGGGAATCCTTTCTAGTCTTGCCCGAGATGTTTTGTTTGACTCGTGATCGATAAAGGAAACATACAAAGTATCATTTTCAAAAGATAGATCCTGCATCTCAACCAAAGGCCCATCTTGATCCGTGATTTTGTAGATGGGGACGACACTTACATGTCCCGTAATCATGTTGAGGTGTACGGTCAACAGTTGCTTCCCTAAACCAGTTTCGGAGTACTGGACGTACACGATTTCGAGCTGGCTATTGTTTTGTTTCGTCAAGACGCAGTTTTCGGTTTTTGCAAAGAAACCTTTCAGTTCCTCAGAAGAGGAACACAAAAGCAGATCATGAATCAGATCTTCTTCATGGGTGTATCTCATCGTTTCCCCTTCCTTAATGACTATTTTGTTCGTAAGTACAATATATCTACTTCTTTTTCGATACTTATAGGGATTTGTGTCAAATTCGTGTTTGAACTTCCTACAAAAATACGAATCCGAATTAAAGCCATATTTATATGAAATATCCATGATTCGATTCTTTGAATTCAATATTTCCAAGGCCGCTTCCGATAATCTTCTTTTCAAATAATACTCGCTGATGGTAAAACCGGTTTTCGTTTTAAATGCTCTTGATAGATGGAACTTTGAATATCCGATGTCTCTGTACAATTCGTCAAAGTCCAAGTTGCTTGACAGTCTGTCTTCAACGTATTCGATTATTCGTTGAATCATCTCAGACATAATGTCACCTCACTCATCGCAATGATATTTTAACATATACAAAAGCAAATTAATTGCACTGTATTGCTGAAGTGTTCATTTCTCGATAATAATCATGCGAAAGGCGAATGATATTGGGTCATATCTTTCGCCTGCAGCATATGCTTGAATTACTGAAAACAGTATCGCATTGCATTGAACATAACTCATGCGAACCCCATATCATTGTTGTGTTTTTCTGTCATTATTCGTCACACCATCCGTCACCAAATCTTCGTTCCATATGGCATCGATATTGACATTATTACAATCATCGGTCTCTATTGTTGAGAATGCATTCATATTCATCTATATCATCAGGTGTAATCGGTAAACGTCAGGTAATCGTGTAAATCGTCAGGTAATCGTATTAAGGTTGAACGATCACTCCGATAAACAAGAAGGAAAGACGATTCTTCTTTCTCCTCCGGAAAAATGGAATTTTGGAGTTGGGGGAAAATCCCCCCTTTCTGCCGACAAAAAAAGGTTCGATACGATTGTATCAAACCTATGATTGAAATATGGTGCGGTTGATGGGATTTGAACCCACACGCCGTTAGGCACTACCCCCTCAAAGTAGCGCGTCTGCCAGTTTCGCCACAACCGCAAGCAAACAATATTATAATACAAGACTTCGATTTTGCAAAGGGAAAATGATCGGAAAATGCATTTTCGCGAACGCGGCAGTCCCGCCGGCGCTGCCGCCGGCGGAATCGGCATCGATCAGAACACGTTCTCGTTGAAGACGAGGATCGAATAGCCCTCGACCGAGAAGGTCTCGACCCAGTGGGGGACGATCTCGTCGTACATGTCGCTCGCGCGCAACTGGTTGTAGCCGGCGGTCGTCATCACGACGAAGTAGCGGTCGACGCCTTCCTGCGCTTCGTACCACGAGAAGGCGCTCTGGTAGTAGTACGGGGTGAGCCCGTTCGTCGCGTCGACGTTGACGGAGCGGACCCGGACCTCGCCGTCGGAGACGACCGTCACCGCCTGGGCGATCCAGAAGTCGGCGTAACCGTACGTGAGTCCCCGCTCCGCGAGTTCCGCGGCGAGGACGTGGTAGCGGTTGTCGCGCCCGTAGTCGGCGTCCATCCTCGCGATCTCGATCGCGTTCAGCGCCGCGAACGCCAAGAGGACGAGCGCGAACGGCACGGCGAAACGGGGTGCGGAGAACTGCGCGGACAGTTCGCGGATCGTCAGAACCGTGAGGATCAGGGCGCTCGCCACGACCGGGATCCAGCGCCAGTTGGCGGCGCCGAGCGACCCGAAGACGCAGGCGAGGAAGATCAGGACCGAAAGCGCGAAATGCTGCACGGCGAACACCTTGAAGAGCGTTCCGGCCTTGCGGAAGACGACCAGCGAGAGAAGCGGGAAGACGGCGAGGAAGAGCGAGAAGCCGAGGCTCGCGAAGTTCTCGGCGACGATGAAGGTCGCCGCCGGATCGGTCGGGACGCCGCCCCCCAGGAGCGTGATCCAGTGCTCGGGGATCTTTTCGAGGTGTTCCCGCCAGGTGGAGATCGGGGTGATGGCGTACCAGGCGTCGGCGTAGCCGGCGACCTGGCCGTGCTTGAGCGCGGCGAGGATCCGGAGTCCGGTCAGGGCGCCGACGGCGATCGTCGCGAGGACGATCCAGACGGGCAGGTTCGCCTTCGCGGCCAAAGGCCGGCGGTAATCGAAATACCGTTCCGCGGCGATCGCGCCGCCGATCGGGACGAGGACGATGAAGACGAGCTGCAGGCCGTCGATCGCGACCAGTGCCGCATAGGCGAAGAGCGCGCCGAGCAGGACCCACGTCTTCCACGATCGGACCGCCCCGGTCCGCTCGAGGCGGGCGAGGAGACCGAAGCCGACGAGCAGGAAGACGACGTAGATGGAGTAGTAGATCACGTGCCCCCAGAACATCTCGCGCAGCTTGTCGGTGGCGGACAGCGCGAGCAGGACCAGGCCGGCGTAGAAGAGCGTTCCGGTCCAGCCGAAGCGCATGCTCCGGAAGAAGAAAAGCAGCGCCGCGGCCAGGACGACGAGGAACGAGAGCATCCCGAGCGCCTGGGTCGTCATCGAGGTGCCGAAGAACGGCATCCAGATCCCCATCAGGAGGTTGCCGCCGATCGGGAGGATGGCGGCGTAGTTGAAGTCGGGGTTGACGGCCATGCCGGAGACGTAGGACGCCTCCGCCCAGAAGATCGTGTCGGTCGAATCGGAGTGGAAGTAGCCCTCCGCCGGACCGAGGACGTAGTAGACGACGACCGCAAGCGAGAGCGCGAACACAAGCGCCGCGGCCGCGAAGCGGACGATCCGACGAACCCTATCTGCCATCGTTCTGCTTCTCCTCGTGGTATTCGACCTCGGTGTTGACTTCCCAGACGGGACGCTTGTCGGTCGAGCCGCAGTCGATCGCCTCGACGGCGCGGAACGCCGTCACCATCGAGTGGTCCATGTTGTTGTAGCGGTGCTGGCCGTTGCGGCCGACGCACCAGAGGTTGTCGAAGGAATCGAGGAAGGGGACGATCTCGCCGATCCGCGCGTAGGAATCGAAATAGGCGGGATAGGCCTTCGGGATGCGGGCGCGGACGGCGTCGAGGACTGGCGCGGTCTCGTCGATCACGCCCATCTTCGCGAGTTCCTTCCGCGCGAGTTCGATCGTCTCGGCCTCGGAAAGGTTCCAGAAGTCGTCGCCTTCCTGGCAGAAGTACTCGAGGCCGACCCAGACGGTATGGAGCGGATCCTTCACCATGTAGGGAGACCAGTTGTTGAAGACCTGGATGCGTCCGAGCCGGACCTCGGTCTCCTGGACGTAGATCCAGCAGTCGGGGACGATGTCGCCGAGGGTGGCGAGGTCGGTCTCGTTCTTCAGGTTGAGTTTCGGAAGCAGGAGGCCGACGGTGACGAAGTCGCGGTACGGCAGTCCGCCCGCGATCTCGCGGACGGCCGCGGGAGCGGCCTCCCCGATCGCGGCGACGAGGTCCTTGAGGGGCATCGAGGAGATGAACTCGTCGGCTTCGACGACGATCTCCGCCCCGTCCTTCGCATAGGTCACGGACGCGATCCGGCCGTCCTTCACTTCGATCTTCTCGACGCGGGCGTCCATCACGATCGTCCCGCCCATCGCCGCGACGTCGGCGGCGACGCATTCCCAGAGCTGGCCGGGACCGAGCTTCGGATAGAGGAACTCGGTGATGAGCGAGGTCTCGACCTTGCCCTTCTTCTTCCCGAAGATGTTTCTGAGGAGCGCGAGGATCGAGAGCCCCTTGACCCGCTGGGCGCCCCAGTCGGCGGAGATGTCCTTCGGCGCGCGTCCCCAGACCTTGGTCGTGTAGTCCTCGAAGAACATCCCGTAGAGGACGCGGCCGAAGCGGTTGACGTAGAAGTTCTCAAGCGAGTCCTCCTTCTTCTTGAAGACGCTCGCCCACAGATAGCTCATGCCGGCCCGGAAGGTGCGGAACAGTCCGAGGTTTCTGATCGTCTTCCCCGACATCGTCACCGGATAGTCGAAGAACTTCTTCAGGTAGTAGATGCGCGACACGCGCCGCCGCTTGAGCATGACCCGATCTTCCTTCTCCGGGTCGGGACCGCCGGCGACGGTCTCGACCTGACGGCCGAGGATCCGGTCGTCGAGTGCGGGCGCGCCCTGTCTGGGCATCGCCGCCTCCCACCAGGCGTTCACCGCGGGATCCTTAGAGAAGAAGCGATGGCCGCCGATGTCGATGCGGTTGCCGTGATGTTCGATCGTCTGGGCGATCCCGCCGATGCGGCCGGTCGCCTCGAGGACGACGACCTCGTAGCCGTGTCCGAGCTTGAGCAGTTCGTAGGCGGCGG
This sequence comes from Candidatus Izemoplasmatales bacterium, assembly GCA_041649275.1. Lineage (NCBI taxonomy): Bacteria > Bacillati > Mycoplasmatota > Mollicutes > Candidatus Izemoplasmatales > Candidatus Izemoplasmatales bacterium. The sequence continues at coordinate 46,564 of JBAZNL010000003.1, read as the reverse complement.
TCAGGCCCGCTGGGCCGGCGCCGATGACGACGATCTTCTTGTTCATGCGTGCTTCTCCTTTGTGCGGTAGAGCAGGAACTTCCGCGCGAAATAGTTGTAGAAGAGGACGAGGACGGCGACGATCGCCCGGGCGAGGTATTTGACCATCACCAGCGCCCCGAGGACGGTCAGTCCCGTCGACAAGGCGAGTCCGACGGCGCCGATCGCGCCGTAGACGAGGAATTCGCCGCCGGCGCCGACGCCCTTCGGCTTCTCGACGAAGACGAAGCGCTTCGAAAGCAGGAAGTTGACGGAAAGCCCGACCATGAACCCGGCCGCCGTCTCGAGCGCGATCGCCCACGATCCGTCCCCGAGCCAGAGTCCCGTCAGGACGAACGTTCCATAGTCGAAGAGGAAGGCGACGCCGCCCACGAAGAGGTAGCGGAACATCCGGACCCACTCGTTTCGGGTCGGTGCGAGGAACAGTTCCCTGAGTCTGAAGCGGATCAGCAAACCCCAAAGTTCCTTCATCGTCGTCCTCCGGATTCACGGTTGCGTATAGACTATTATACCACTTCGGCCGGATTCCGCCACACCCAACCGAAGGCACGGCCGATGAAAACGCCGCATCGGCGACGGAAAAACCGCCTCCCGGTCGTGGGAGGCGGAGGCTTCAGCGCTTGTAGGGGACGTCGGAAAGGTCGATCTCGAAGCGGCAGAGCGTGTCGCCGGCGAGCGCGTTGCGGAGGCATCTCGCCCTCAGCTCGCGGCCGAAGAGGACCTCGTAGCGGCGCTTCACGAAGCCGCCGCTGCAGTGGCACCAGAGCGGGTCGACGACGCGTTCGCCCGCCTTCACGCTTTCCCGCGCGAACGGACAGTGGCAGGCGTAGTAGCGCTTCTCCTCAGGCGTTTCCGCATGGAGCCAGCGTTCGATGTCGTAGGGGATCTTGGTCTCGTAGACCTTGCCGTCCCGTAGCACGCCGCCCTGGATCTCGGGCTGCGAGGCGACGAAGTCGACGACCTCGTCGGTGATGTGCTGCTCGAACCAGGGGATTCCGGATTTCGCATGGCCGCGGAGTTCCTCGACCTGGCGAACGTGGTAATCGCGCAGATAGTCTTCGAAGGTCGGCGCGGCGGCGTACGCCTCCTTCTCCCTGTCGAAGGCGAGGTCGGGGATGCCGTGGTTGTTGCCGGAGAGGACGCGTTCGAGCTTGGCGCCGGAGAGTTCGCGGCGGAGCGCCGCCATGAACGCCGCGGTGAAGACGGGCATCGCCTCGGGCGGCGTGCCGAGCGGCGGAATCGTCAGGCCGGCCTCGACGCGCTTTTTCGCCTCGTGGCCGGAGACGCGCTCGAGGCGGTCGATGATCGTCTCGATCACGCCGACGCCGCCGGTGTACTGGGTCAGGCGGATGTAGAGGTCGGAACGGCCGATGACGTAATAGTAGCGCGCCAGGCCGTAGACCGCCGCCGCGGAGTTTTCGCCCGAGGCGACCAGCGTCGAGAGGAAGCGGTCGAGCGCCGGGACGGATGCCCCGTCGGCGTCGGTTCCTTCCCCGCGGGCGAAGGCGTCGAAGGCGGTTAGGGTCGCCGCGGCGATCTCGTAATCCGCGACCGGAAGATTCCTGAGTTCGTAACGATGTTTCAGTTCTTCGAGTCTCATATGATCCTCCCAAGGTGTCGTCTCGGCCCCATTATATGCAAAACCCGTCGGAATTTCAACGGGTTCGCGGAAACGAAGTCTGTATCAGGGCCGGACGCCCGTCTCCGAGCGCTTGTGGTAATGGGTATGCAGGAGCCTGTGGGCGCGTTCACCGAGCGGGTTGACGAGGTACTCGCCGTAGATCGCGGTGATCGCCGGGTTCTCGTGCGACTTGCGGACGGCCATCGAGCGGTCGACGCGATAGGCCGCGTCGAGCCGGTCGGCGCGCGTCTTGGCGATCGTGCCGTACGGCTGGCCGCCGCCGCCGATGCAGCCGCCGGGACAGCACATGACCTCGATGAAGTCGTAGGGGGAGGTCCCGTCCTTCACCTGCTCGGCGAGGATGCGGGCGTTCTTGAGCGAGTGCGCGACGGCGACCCGGACGGGGATCCCGCCGAGTTCGACGACGGCTTCCTTGATGCCGGAGAGGCCGCGGACGGCATCGAAGTCGACGTCGATGTCCTTGTCCTCGCCGCGCAGGACCGAGACGGTGCGGAGCGCCGCCTCCATCACGCCGCCGGTGGCGCCGAAGATGACGGCCGCGCCGGTGGTCTCGCCGAACGGCTTGTCGTAGTCGGAATCGGACAGTTCGTCGAAATCGATCCCCATCTGCTTCATCATCTTCCCGAGTTCGCGCGTCGTGAGCACGACGTCGACGTCGGGATGGATCCCGTCGGCGGACATCTCGGGACGCTTGGCCTCGTACTTCTTCGCCGTGCACGGCATCACCGAGACGACGAAGATGTCCTCGGGATTCAGATGCTCGCGTTCGGCGTAGTAGGTCTTCACGAGCGCGCCGAACATCTGCTGGGGCGACTTGCAGGTCGAGACGTGGGGCAGGATCTCGGGGTACTGCTGCTCGGCGAAGTTGACCCATCCGGGGCAGCAGGACGTCATCATCGGGAGCACGCCCTTCTTCGAGATGCGCTCGAGCAGTTCGTTGCCCTCCTCGATGATCGTCAGGTCGGCGGTGAAGTCGGTGTCGAAGACCTTTTCGAAGCCGAGCAGGCGGAGGGCGGCGACGAGCTTGCCGGTGACGATCCCGCCGGGCTTGTCGCCCGACTCCTCGCCGAGGGTGACGCGGACCGCCGGGGCGGTCTGGACGACGACGTGCTTGCGCGGGTCGTGGAGCGCCCGCCAGACGAGTTCGGTGTCGTCGTGTTCGAGGATCGCGCCGACGGGGCAGACGCTCGAACACTGGCCGCAGTAGGTGCAGAAGGCGTCGCCGAGCGGCCGGCCGAAGGCGGGACCGATGACGACGTCGCGGCCGCGGCCCATCCCCTCGAGGACGCCGATGCCCTGGACGTTCTTGCAGACGTCGACGCAGCGGCCGCACTTGATGCAGCGGTCGGGGATGCGCAGGAGCGCCGGGTTCCGGTCGTCCACGGGACGGTGGCGGAGGATCGGCGGGAAGCGGTTGGAGTCGATGCCGAGCTTGCGCGCGAGGTCCTGCAGTTCGCACTTCAGGTTCTTCGCGCAGGCGGTGCAGTTGGCGTCGTGGTCGGCGAGGATGAGCTCGACGATCGTCCGCCGGGCGTTCAGGACGCGCGGCGAATTGGTAAGCACGTGCATGTCCTGCCGCGCGATCGTCGAGCAGGCGGTCGAGAGCCCCTTCTGACCGACGATCTCGACCGAGCAGACGCGGCAGTCGGACTTGATGTCGAGGTCGGGGTAGTAGCAGAGCGTCGGGATGTCGACGTGGTACGCCTTGGCGGCGGCGAGGATCGTGGTGTTCGGTTCGCACTGGACGGAAACGTCGTTGATCTTGAAGGATATCATGGGGTTCCTCCTAGATGCCCGGGTATTCGATCCGCTCGAGGAAGTCCTCGCGGAAATACCTGAGGGCGGCGATGATCGAGGTCGGGCAGGTCTGCCCGAGGCCGCAGAGCGACGTCTGGTGCATGACCCGGGCGAGCGACTCGAGGCTGACGAGGTCGGCCGTGGTCGCGCGCCGATCGATGAACTTCTCGAGCATGACCATCAGCTGGGCGTTGCCCTCGCGGCACGGGACGCACTTCCCGCACGACTCGTGGGCGAAGAAGGTGATGATCCGAAGCAGGATCCGGAACAGGTCGAAGCGGTCGTCGATCACGATGATCGCGCCCGCGCCGGTCTTCGACTCGAACTCCTCGAAGCGCTCGTAGTCGATCCGCATGTCGAGCATGAGCGGCGGGATGATCGGTCCGCAGGCGCCGCCGAGCTGGACCATGCGGATCTTCCGTCCGCCCTCGACGCCGCCGCCGAGTTCGTCGATCACGCTTCGGATCGAGACGCCGAACGGGATTTCGAACACGCCGCGGCGCTTGACGTTGCCCGAAAGGCAGATCAGCTTCGTCCCGGTGGACGACGGCGTGCCGATCTTGGCGAAGGCCGCGCCGCCCATCGCGAGGATCGCCGGCACGTTCGCGAAGGTCTCGACGTTCGAGATCAGCGTCGGATGCCCGAAGATGCCCTTCTGGGTCGGGAACGGCGGCTTCACGCGGGTTCTGCCCGGCTTGCCCTCGATCGATTCGATCAGGGCGAACTCCTCGCCGCAGACGTACGATCCGGCGCCGGAGCGGACCTCGACCGTGAAGTCGAATCCCGCCCCCATGACCATGCGGCCGAGATAGCCGCGCGCCAGCGCCTGCTCGACGCTCCAGCGAAGCGTCTTGATCGGCAGGTCGTATTCGCCGCGGACGTAGATGTATCCTTTCTTCGCGCCCGTCGCATAGGCGACGATCGCCATCCCCTCGAGGATCGAATGGGGATCGTTCTCCATCAGGTAGCGGTCCTTGAAGTTGCCCGGCTCGCCCTCGTCGGCGTTGACGACGACGTACTTCTCCGGATCCGGTTCGGCCGCGAGCGCGGCCATCTTCGTCGCCGTCGGGAATCCGGCGCCGCCGCGACCGCGGAGATACGCCTTCTTGACCTCGGCGACGATCGCCTCGGGCGTGAGCGAAAGCGCCCGTTCGAGCGCCTGGTAGCCCTCGTGGGCGAGATAGTCGTCGATCGAGAGCGGATTGATGACGCCGCAGCGTTTCGATACGATCTTCAGTTCGTCCACGGTCTCACCCCCGGATGTCCGCGAGGATCGCGCGGACCTTCTCGGCCGTCAGGCCGGCATGGAGTTCGCCGTCGATCCGCATCGCCGGACCGCGGTCGCAACAGCCCAGGCACGAGGAGGTCTCGACCGTGAACTTCCCGTTCGCTGTCGTCTGCCCGGCCTTGACGCCGAGCAGTTCCTCGATCGTGCGGAGCACGTCGAAATCGTCGCGGACGTGGCACGGCACGTCCTTGCAGACGCGGATCACGTGCTTCCCGCGCGGCGCCTGCGAAAAGAACGAATAGAACGAAAGGACCGCGCAGACGCGGCTTTCGGTAACGCCGAGATGGCGCGCGATCTCGCGCGCCTCTTCTTCGGACACGAAGGTCCGGTCGTTTTCCGCCTGCAGTTCGAGCAGGATCCCGATCAGGCGGTCGGGCTCCTTCGGCGTCCTCGCGAGGATCTCGCGTAGCGGCATGTCGCTCCCTTCCGGCCGCGATGCGGCCTCCGGGGGATCCTTCCGCACGCAAAAAAGCGGGGATCCCGACGGATGTTCGGATCCCGGTCCGCGTCCGGAGCGATCACCGAAGGAAAGCTTCTCCGGGGCGGATGCGGGATGTCATGCGGTTGTGCGATGTTCGAGGTTGTTCGCCTTGCTTTGGCGCGCATTATACGTTGAATATCGAAAATTGTCAACCTTTCCCAGGGAATATTCATCGATTTTCCGTAAAAACCGTACCTCTGTCGAAAAAAAAGACCCACCGTGAAAGGCGGGTCATGGATGCAGGCGCGAAACGACGTCGGAAAGGATCGCGGTGAGACGGCCGGCGGCCGTCCCGGCGACCTCGAGGACCTCCTCGTGGGTGAGCCGGCCGGGGCGGATGCCCGTGGCCATGTTCGTGAGGCAGGCGATCGCGAGCACCTTCATGCGCATGTGCGAGGCGGCGAGCGCCTCCGGCACCGTCGACATCCCGACGGCGTCGGCGCCGAGCATGCGGATCATCCGGATCTCCGCGGGGGTCTCGTACGATGGTCCGGTCCACCAGGCGTAGACGCCCTCGCGCAGGACGATCCCGAGGCGGGCGGCGGCCGCCCTCGCGAGCTCGCGCAGGCCGGCGTCGTAGATCTCCGAGGCGTCTGGGAAGCGCGTGCCGAGTTCTTCGACGTTCTTCCCGACGAGCGGATTTCCGCCGGTGAGGTTCAGATGGTCGGAAAGGACCATCAGTTCCCCCGGGGCGAACGCCGGGTTGACGGCGCCGCAGGCGTTCGTGAGGACGAGGGTCTCGACGCCGAGCAGGCGGAGCGCCCGGACCGGCAGGACGACGTCGGCGAGCGGATAGCCGTCGTAGAGATGGAACCGGCCCTGGACGACGATCGCCTCGACCGTTCCGAAACGGCCGGCGACGATCCGGCCGGCGTGGCCGGCGACGCGCATCTCGGGGAAGTGGGGGATGTCGGCGAAGGAGACGGCGCGGACGTCGGCGAGGCGGTCGGCGAAGGCGCCGAGCCCGGAGCCGAGGACGACGGCCACCTTCGCCTTCGTGCGCAGGCGTCCGTCGAGGAAGGATGCGGCTTCGCGGATGCGTTCGATCTCGGTCATGGGACTCCTTTCGATCTCGGGGACGGATCATGGTATAATGGGTGTCGGGTGATACGATGGAACGGATCGCGCACGGTTTTCCGCCGGTCGCAAACGAAGACAGCGTCGTCCTCGTGCTCGGCAGTTTCCCATCCGTCAGCTCGCGGGCGGAAGGCTTCTTCTACATGCATCCGCGGAACCGCTTCTGGCGGATCCTCTCGGACGTCTACGGCGACGATTTCGTGAACGCCGACAACGAGGGGAAACGCAGGCTTCTGGCGGTGCACGGGATCGCGCTCTACGACGTCGTCGAGGAGTGCGTCGTCGAAGGTTCGGCGGACGCCTCGATCAAAGACGTCGTCTACGCCGACCTCGACGCGATCCTCGCGGGTACGGGGATCGGCCGGATCCTGCTGAACGGCGGGACCGCCGCGAAATGGTTCCGACGCGGCCATCCCGAACGTACGACGATGTCCGTGGCGCTCCCGTCGACCTCCCCCGCGAATGCGGGAACGTCCTACGAAAAGCTCCTATCGATCTGGAGAAAGGCTCTACTGGACGAGTGAATCGTCCCTTCCCGCGGCCGCCCTGGCGGTTTCCGCGGGTCTTTTCTTTTCCGAAGGAAGCTTCTCGAGGTCGATGAAGTACTTCTCGATCGCGAGGTTCAGGTTGTCCTCGCCCTGCAGGAAGGCGACCGACAGCTTGACGATCTTCTCCTCGAAGAGGACGAGCGACAGGTAGAGCAGGAAGACGATCATCCCGACGTAGAACCACATCTCGAAGAGACCGCTCTTCCCGAAGAAGACGAGCGCGAGGAGCGATCCGCCCCAGGTCGCGGCGATCATCGCGTAGATGACGCGGCGCAGGCGCGGGTTCTCGCGGCTGACCCAGAGGGAGAACGGCACGAACGCGCCGCAGACGCAGATCGCGTGCAGGATCGCGGTGACGAAGTGCAGCACGTGCCACGTCGGGTAGACGTCCCTGAGCGCCGGGATCAGCGCCGTCGCGACGAGCAGGACGACCGCGAGGAAGAGGAGCACGTTCTTCCACTTCTTCCCGGGGAGATAGTCCTCGAGGCGGAAGAGGGCGAGGATCGCCGCCTGGATCGCGGTTCCGGCGAGGATCGACCAGACGATGAAGAAGAGCCGGTAATCGAAGAAGTTCCCGATGTTGGAGAAGGTGTAGAGGAACGGATCCTCGAGAGTGCCGAAGACGACGGTCGTGAGGAGCGCGAGCAAGAGCCCTCCCATCACCGCCGTGCGGAGCCGGCGCTGACGCGTCAGTTCGCATTGCAGCCCCAGCATGTTCTTCCGGTCCAGTTCCTCGCGGATGGCCTTCCTGTCGATCTCGATCATGTCCGATCCCGCCTTTCATCCATCAAGTATTATACCATCGATCCGGCCTCCGTCCATCCCCGTTTTTCACGCCTGCGCATTCCCGCGGACGTTCCTTTTTCACGAAATCGCCGCAACCGCGATCCCGCAAAGCCTTGTGATGGTCCGAAGGTTTTGCTATAATGGGACGGTAACGACGCTTCCGGAGGTAAACCCATGATCGAACGCGTCCGGACCCCCGGCGACATCCGCCGCTTCGTCCGGTTCCAGATCGACCTGTACCGCTTCGATCCCCATTTCGTTCCGCCGATCCTTTCCGTCTTCACGAAGGAGATGGATCGCGAGATCCTGAAGGCGCGCCGCGCCGTCGGTCTGCTATGGACCGCGGAGGGGCGCGTCGAGGGACGCCTCTTCTACGCGTTCGCGCACGACGAGAAGCACGGCCGCGAAGTCTGCTGGTTCTCGAACTTCGAATGCGTCGACGACCAGGCGGTCGCCGACGCGCTCTTCGGGGAGATGGAGGCCGACATGCGGACCCGCGGCGTACTCCACGCCGAGGGCACCTACGCCCCCCACGATCCCGACACCCGCCGCGGGATCCTCGTCGACGGGTTCGACGACGACCCCGCCTTCCTGACCTCCTACAACAAGCCCTATTACGCCCGTCTCCTCGAAAACGCCGGATATGCGAAGACCGTCGACACCGTCGCCGTCGCCGCCGAGGGCACCGCGGCGAATTACCGGACGCTTTCCGCGATCGCCGAACGCTTCGACCGGAAGCACGACGTGCGGATCGACGCGCTCTCCTGGCGGAACCTCGAGCGCGACCTCGACGACGTCCACGCGATCCTTGCGCGCGCCACCACCGAGATGAACTACCAGCGCGCCCCGTCGCTCGACATGATCCGGTCGGTCGCGGAAAGCCTCCGCCTCTTCCTCGACCCGAAGCTCGTCCTGATCGCGCGCCGGGAGGATTCCGGCGAGGCCGTCGGCTTCGTCTTCGTGATGCCCGACTTCAACGAGGTCCTGAAGCGGACCCGCGGCCGGATCCGGCCGCTTGCCTTCCTGATCCTCCGAAACCGGATCCGGCGGGTGCGCGGCACGCTCCAGTACGTCGTCCCCGAGATGCAGAACACGGGGCTCGTCTTCCGCATGTACTTCGCGGTCTTCGAACGGATGCGCGAGCGCGGGATGACGCGCCTCGAGGGGGGCACGATCGTCCTCGGGAACTTCAAGTCGTATGCCACCTTCCTCAAGCTCGGCGGCCGGATCGCCAAGACCTTCCGGCTCTACGGAAAGGACCTGACCCCATGATCTACAGCCTCGTCCAGCTCGTTTTCATCTTCCTCGTCCCGATCCTCATCATCCGCGGATCGAAGTTCCGGCTGACGCGGATCTTCGGCACGATCGGCACCGCCTACCTCGCCGGCATCGCCGTCGCCCTCGTCGTCTTCGCCCTCCGCAAGCTCGGCGTCGACATCGTCGTGGACGCCGCGATCGGCGAGATCGGGAGCCACGCCGCGATCGGCGTCGGAATCCCGCTATTGCTCTTCTCGTCGAACCTGCTCGAGGCGCGCAAGCTCTCGAAGACCGTCCTGCTTTCCTTCGCCTCGCTCCTCGTCTCCGCGCTCCTCGTCGCCACCGTCGCGTTCTATGCGATCGGAAGGACGATGGCGAACGGCGCGGTCCTCGCCGCGATGTCGGTCGGAGTCTATACGGGCGGGACCCCCAACCTGAACGCGATCGCGAACATCTTCGGGCTCGACGCCACCGCCCTCGGCCTCGCCAACCTCTCCGACATGATCGTCGGCGCCGTCTTCTACGTCTTCCTCCTGGTCGCGGCCAAGCCGCTCGTGGCGAAGATCCTGAAGCCGTCCCGTCTGGCGTCGTACATGAACTCGCCGGCGGCGATGAAGAACACCGAGGAGATCGATCTGAAGCGCTTCCGGCCGACCCGGCGGCTGTTCCTCGTGATCCTGGTCGCGTTTTCAATGACGGCCGTCTCGGCCGGCGCCGGGATCCTCGTCTGGGTGCTTCTCGGCGCCGTGCAGGGTCGGATGACGGACTACGTCGTGCCGGCGATGATGCTCGGGGTCACCGTCCTCGGGATCCTCGGCTCGTTCAACCGCAAGATCCGGAGGACCGAAGGAACGAACGTCGTCGGCCACTACCTGATCCTCGTCTTCTCCTTCGCCCTCGCCTCCTCGCTCGACCTCACGAAGGTCTCGACCGGGTTCGGGATGAACATCCTCTTCTACGGCGTGATCACCGTCGGGATCTTCGCCGTCCACGTCCTCTTCTCGAAGCTGCTCGGAATCGACGCCGACTGCGCGATCGTGACCGCGACCGCCGGACTCTACGGTCCCGCCTTCATCCCGGCGGTGACGAAGCAACTCCAAAACGACGCCCTCACCGTCCCCGGACTCGTCTGCGGGTCGATCGGCTATGCCGCCGGCACGTTTCTCGGAGTCCTGATGGGGCTCCTCTTCATGGTCTGAACAAGCACAAGGGAGCGCCGCGGATCCGTCCGCGGCGCTCGTTTTGATATCGGTGCCTGATGTCGACGGCTTCTTCCGGCATCGGCTTCGACGCCTCGCCGATCGAAATCTAAAAAAGAGGATTCTTCCTTCGATTTTCACGGAAGCCGTTGCATGGACGGCCGATCGGTGGTACGATGAATCCAGTGGACCCGCATCGGAATGGTTCTAGACGGAAGAACGCACGTTCGTCGGCCGATCCGACCCGTTCACGGAAGGGCGGATGGCCATGCGAAGACTGCTTCTGACGTCGCTTCTCCTGATTCTGGTCTCGACGCTTGCCGGATGCCCGCCCCTGACGACGCGATCTCCGTACGACGGATGGCTTGCGGAAGACGTCCTCGTCGACCGGCTGAACGGCCTGCAGGACGAGTTTTCCGACGGGTACGCCGCGATCGTTCGCCGCGAGATCCGCGTCACCGACGCGGAAGCGGCCGTGACGGCGGAACGGCGGACGTTTCTGGCGGTTTTTTCCGACGCGTCGTCCCTGCCGGACGAACTCTTCATCGCCGACGGCGCCCGTGACGTCGGCGACTCCGGAGAGGTCGCGCTCACCCGACCGAACCGGTGGCGTACGGTCGACGGCGTCCTCGCCTGGCAGCGGCATGTCGACCCCGTGACGTACATCGGTCCGGCCGAAACGTCCATGGATGCGCTGATGGGCGAACACGGATGGAACTTCCTCCGCTTCGCCGTCTGGGACGATTTCGGCGAGGTGACCCGGAAAGACGATTCCGACTGGGAGTTCGAGGTGGAAGCGGGCGTCGGCTCGATCCTTGCGGATCCGGTGTTCGCCGCGATGGAAGCGGAGTATGCCGAGGAACTCGCGCACCTGGATCCGGCGGGATCCTCGGGCATTGCCGCGACCTTCCTGTTCTCCACGGCAGGCTGGTCAAGTCAATCCGCTTGCGTCGGGCTGACGTTCACGCTCACCCTCGACCTCGATCCGGCCTATGATCCGGCACGCGACGAGATCGTCGTGACGCTCGAGATCACCTGTCAGCTTGACGGCGAGGAGACTTCCTACGCCGAACGGTACCGCGTGTTCGACGAGCCCTTCGTCGCGAGCGATCCCGCGTTCTTCCCGGAGAACCAGGGGGTCGTCGTCGTGAACTCCTGGGTCTTCTTCGACGCGTCGCTCCTCGGCGGCGGGTGCTTCCGCTCCTTCCTCGAAGCGGGGGCCTACGGACTCACGGCCGACGAGCCGAACGGCGATATCCCCGTCTCCATCGTCGGAGCCGACGGGACGGCCATCGCGATGGCGGACGCCAGGTTCGCGATCGCAGTCGAACAGGCTTACGATTTCTGCGTCACCGCCTACGAGGATCCCTGGGTCGTGTTCCTGCTGGTCGAGGCTGACGTCGCCGAGTGACCCGCCCGGCCCATTCGCAAAGGGGCTGCATCGATTCGGACCATCTCGGATCCGTTTCGATGCAGCCCCTTTTGATTTTCGGTTTCTAGGCGGCGACGACGTCGCCGTCGAGGATGTCCCACGGCGTGATCAGACCGAGGATCCGCTCCTCGGGCACCCCGTGCTCGGTGACGAAGATCATCTTCGTCTTGCGTCCGCCCTTCGGCGTCGCGCCGAAGAGTTCGATGAGTTCCTCGAGCGGCGTCGTGCGGTCGACGAAGAGGTAGTTCTCGACGTGGGCCGCGAGCGGCAGGTACCGTTCGAAGTCGCGCATCGTCGTCTTCGGACCGACCGCCAGGACCTCCGTCCCCGCCGCCTGGGCGAACAGGGTCGTGCCGCTGAAGACGCCGAGGATGCGCCCGGAATCGTCGAGGACGGGGACGTGCGAGATGTTGCGCTCGAGCATCGCCGCAAGCAGCGGCTTCACCGGCGAGGTGATCCAGGCGAAGAGGATCCGTTCCTTCAGCACGCAGACGTCGATCGCGCGGCGCGGGCGCTTCAGGCCCTCGATCGCGCGTTCGAGGAAGCGGATCGCCTCGTCGCTCACGATGCAGGTGGTGATCGTGTCGGTGCGCTTGTCGTGGACGATGTAGTTGCGCAGCTCGCGGATCGCCCGCAGGTTCTTCGCCGTCTGGCCGCCGACGCGGTTCTCGTGGAAGTAGACCGCGCTCGCGTTCGGTTCGAGGCGGTAGCGGATGCGGAGGAGGTCCTCCAGTTCGTTGTACAGGCGTTCGAAGAATTCGTTGTTTTCCATGGCCCCTCCTAGAAGTCGCCGCCCGGCAGGACGACATTCAGGAAGAGGTCGTCGAGTTCGGGATCGAACTGCGTGCCGCGGCCTTCGCGCATGCGTTCGACGGCCTCCGCCTTCGAAAGCGACATGCGGTAGGGCCGGTCTGCGGTCATCGCCTCGTAGGCGTCGGCGATCGAGATGATCCGGCTGAAGAGCGGGATCGCGGTGCCGGCGATCCCGCGCGGATAGCCCTTGCCGTCCCAGCGCTCCTGGTGCGAGAGCGCGTATTCGGCGAGGTCGGAATACTCGTCGGCGGCGCGGAGGATCTGGTAGCCGATCTCGGTATGCTTCTTCATCACGTCGAACTCGGCCGGTTCGAGCCGGCCGGGCTTGTTCAGGATCTCGTCGGGGATCGCGATCTTCCCGATGTCGTGGTAGAGGCCCGCCATCTCGAGTTCGCGCTGTTCCTCGGAGCGGAGCGAGAGCGCCCGGCCGATCGCGCCGCAGAGGCGGCTCACGCGTTCGGAGTGGACCTTCTCCTTGGCGTACTTGTCGGTGAGCGTCTTCAGGATCGCCTGGATGGCGCGGTTCCGGACGCTCGAGCCCTCGGAGATCTTGTGGGCGTACATGTCGTTCTCGGCGAGCTTGAGGACCTCGTCGATCGACGCCGAGGTCGCGTCCTTGATCGCGTAGCCGACCGCGAGCGAGAGCGGCACGTTGTTCACGTGCTCGCCGGCGACGGCCGTGCGGAGCGCATCGGAGAAGGCGGCGATCTCGACCTCGCTGGCATTCGGGAGGATCGCGGCGAATTCGTCGCCGCCGATCCGCGCGATCACGGCGGACGTCGGGGCGACGCGCTCGAGGATGTGGGCGATCTTCTTCAGGGCCTCGTCGCCGAGGTCGTGGCCGAAGGCGTCGTTCAGGATCTTGAGGCCGTTGAAGTCGGACATGACGACGCCGAGCGGATAGTGGTTCTCGTTGTCCATCGCCGCGAGCCGTTCGACGAAGTGGCGGCGGTTGTACAGTCCGGTCATGAAGTCGTGGATCGACAGGTATTCGATCTCGCGCTGCTTGAAGTTCTTCTCGGTGACGTCGCGGAAGACGAGGACGACGCCGGAGAGCGAGCCGTCGACGTCGATGATCGGCGCCGCGGAATCCTCGACGTAGTAGCGCGACCCGTCCTTCGCGACGAGGATCGTGTGGTTCTCGAGTTCGAAGCGGCGGCCGCTCTCGACGACCCTCCGCACCGGATCGACGGCCGGTTCGCCGCTGGCTTCCTTGACGAGCGCGAAGACCTCGTCGAAGCGCCTGCCGATCGCCTCGGCGGCGGTCCAGCCGGTGAGTTTCTCGGCGACCACGTTGAAGGCCGCGATGCGGCCGTCGTGCCCGGTCGAGACGACGCCGTCGCCGATCGAGAGCAGGGTCGCCTCGGCGCGCCGCTTCTGGAGCGTGAGCTCGTCGGCGCGGCGGACCAGTTCCTGTTCCATCTTCACCTGCTCGGTGATCACTTCGGTGTAGATCACGATCCCGCCGACCGTGCCGTCGTCCTCGAACCACGGGCGGCATTCCCAGCGGGTGTAGTCGACGGTGCCGTCGGCGCGATCGTAGCGGTCGCGGTCGGCGGAAAGGACCTCGCCCCCGAGGCAGCGCCGGTGGACGGCGCGCCACTTCTCCGGCAGGTCGGGGAAGACGTCGTAGTGGTGCTTCCCGATCAGGTCGCGGTCGAGGACGTGGTACTGCTTCTTGTAGTTGTCGCTCACGAAGAGGTAGCGGAGGTCGCGGTCGTGGACCGCGATCGCCGAGTTGGAATGCTCGATCACGTACTTCATCAGGTCGTGGGAATGGAGCAGCCGCCGTTCGGCGAGCTTGAGCGCGGTGACGTCGCGGCCGACGCCTACGGCGCCCGCGACTTCGCCGTCCGTCCCGAGGATCGGCGAGAGCGACGTCTGGAAGAACCGTTCGCCCGCGGTTCCGGCGATGTGCCAGTCGTAGACGACGCCTTCCCCCGCAAGCACGCGGGCGAACGCCTCCTCGTGGGGCTTCGCGGCGGTTTCGCCGAACACGTCGCGGGCCGTCTTCCCGAGGAACTGGCTCGGCGTCACGCCCTCGTCCTTCATCCATTTGCCGTAGATCGCGGTGTGGCGCTGCTCGAGGTCGAGTTCGTAGATGATGTCCGGAGCCGACGCGACCAGCCGCACGAACTTCGCGTTCTGCTGGTGGAGCCGTTCGGCGAGGGTCATCTCGAGCGTGATGTCGGTGTGGGTCCCGCTCATCACCGTCGGCTTTCCCCTGCGGGTCCGCTGGACGACGTTCCCGCGGTCGAGGATCCAGACCCAGTGGCCGTCCTTGTGGCGCAGCCGCGATTTGTGTTCGAAGAATTCGGTCTCACCGGCGAGCACGGCGTCCACCGCCTTCTGCGAGGAGACGGCGTCGTCGGGATGGGCGAGGCGGAGCCAGGTCTCGTTCGTGATCGGCCGGAGTTCGTCGAGGCGATATCCGAGCATCGCCGCCCAGCGCTCGTTGTAGGTCTTGACGTTCGTGCGCAGGTCCCACTCCCAGGTGGCGATTCGGGAGGCGTCGATGTAGCGCTTCAGGCGGACGCGGCTCTTGTCGCGCTGGTCGAGGACGACGTAGAGGACGCCGACGAAGACGAACTGGAGGAGCGACTCGCGCACCGCCGCCGCCGGGAACTCGCCGATCAGGAGACCGTCGAAGAGCACGTGGACGAACGCGAAATAGACCGCGACCGGGATCAGGTAACGCCTGAGCCAGAACGCGACGACGATCAGGATGAAGGTGAACGCCTGCATCACGACGGTGTGGTAGTCGTGGTAGTAGTCCTCGAAATAGAGCACCGCCGTCATGGCCCCGAGGAACAGGACGACGAGCGCCGGCTTCCAGTACCGTTTCAGCATGCTCCGAGCACGACTCCTTTCGGACGCGGCGGAAGGACCGCCTTTTCCATCATTATATCAAAGACGCGGCGCTTGCGATACCGTTTCCCGAATATTCGCCGAAAAACGAAGAAACCCCCCTTGTTCAGGAGGGTTTCGCCCGGAATCACGGTTTCAGGCGTTCGTACCAGTTGGAGATGCCGTCCTTACGGACGAACCGGAATCCGGCCTTCGCGAGGACGCGGTCGGAGGCGGGATTGTCCTCCTCGGTCGCGGCGACGATCTTGTCGACGAGGCCGCTTGAAAAGGCCCGCCGGCACATCCCGTCGGCCGCCTCGGTCGCGTAGCCGCGGCCGCGGAAGCGTTCGTCGATCCCGTAGCCGATCTCGACCGTCCGGTCCGCCGGCGGCCGCTTGAAGTCGATCGAGCCGGCGAGGCATCCGGTCGCCTTCTCGACGATCAGGTAGAACGTGTGCCATGCGGCGTTCTCCGGATCGGCCAGAACGCGCTCCGCCTGCTTGCGGACGATGGCTTTGAAGAAGTCGGGCTGTTCCTCCCACGTCGGGCTGGAAAAGCGCGCCGCGAGGCGCTCCGGGTCGTCGGCGTACCATCTCAGTTCCTCGACCGTCATCGGATGCAGGGTCAGTCGTTTCGTCTCGAAGTCCATGGGATCCCTCCGTTCACGACCATTATAGCACGGCCGGGCGGTTTCGCGCCGCCCGGCCATGGGATCATTCGATCGTGAAGGTCGACGTCGTCGTGCCGTAGAGGTAGATCGAGACGACGTAGACGCCCGGTTCGGTCAGGGTGACGCCGCTTCCGATCGCGACCTCGGGGCCGCCGTCCTTGGAGAGCCAGAGGGTCGCGTTCCACGTCGTCGAGACGACGACGGCCTTGTCCTGATAGGTCGCGCCGTCGGCGACGCCCTCGATCACGCCCTGCGGTTCGAGGATGACGACCTTCTGCCAGAAGGCGATGCCCGCCTGCCGGACGTAGTAGACGCCGGGGGCGGTCAGACTGAAGTTGCCGACGTACTCGACCGCCGACGGCGTCTCACCGAAGGTCGTCACGACGTGCACGACGTTCGGACTCGTGTAGACGGAATAGCCGGATCGGCTCGACGTGAAGTCCTCGTATTCGGTGTAGGACGGTCCGGTCTCGTAGGATGCGCCGGAGAGGTCCTCTTCGAAGAGGATCGAGGAGATCGTCGCGGAGTAGCAGGTCCGGCCGTCGACGATCGCGTAGCCGCGGACGTAGAGGGTCCGTTCGACGGTGGGGAGGGTGTAATCGTCCTCGTTCGCAAAGCCGTTCGTCTCATCGAGGTCGCCGCCCGCGCGGCGATGGACACCCTCGCGTCCGAGCTCGAGGTACGGCGTCGCGGTCGAGAACAGCACGCCGTACTCCTCGATGTGATAGTCGTACTCCTCGGCGAACGGCAGGGTGATCCCGTAACTCGCGGTGACGTGCCATTCCCCGAGCTGCACCGAGGTTGCGAAGCCTTCGTAGGCGACGACGGCGGGGCTGTTGCGGAGGGTCAGCTCGAAGACGTGCAGATACCGGACGCCGGTCGCGGTGTCGACGACGAACATCGACCGCATGCCGCTCTGCCGGATCTGTTCGTAGCTGTGGTAGGGATTGGTCCCGAGGAAGGCTTCGTAGCCCTCGGCGACGGCGACGTCGAACATCGCCGGGCGGTAGGCGGCGGTGCCGTTGTCGATGTAGTAGCGGCCGCCTGAGACGATCCCTTGCAGTCCGACCGACTGCGCCGAACCGACGAGCCGGGCCGTGTCGTAGGAGACGATCTCGCCGTAATAGAGGTCATGCTCGTAAAGGGCGTAGGCGCGCATCGTGTAATGCGTCTCGTCCGCCAGCGGCAGCGTGTCGGCGGCGAACCAGATGATCGCGAGGTCGTTCTCGTCGAACTCCGCGATCGGATGGACGATCACCCCATCCTCGAAATAGCCGGGCGTCCCGTCGGTCGTCGAGTAGACGAGGCCGAACTCGAGCGGCCGCGACTCCTCGTCCGTCAGGGAATACGCGAACCCCATCCAGAGCGAGTAGATCTGGACGGGAAGGTCTCCTTCGATCCGCGACGCGTCACCCGGGGCGCAGTTGATGAACAGGTCGGAGCCGTCGTGTTCGACGACGACCGGATTCCACTTCACATAGAGCGTGAGGTCGGCCGTGACGACGTCGTCCTCTTCGCTCCAGGGGGTCGTGCAGGCGGCGTCGCGGCACCAGCCGCCGAACGCGTAGTCGTCGAGGAGCGGTTCCGCCGGGAAGTCGGCGATCGGTTCGCCGTGGGCGACGGAACGGGTGATCGGGGCCGTCATCGGCGCGCCGTTCAGATCGAAGGTGACGGTATGGGAGACGGACGCGCCGACCGCGGTCAGGGTGATGGTTCGGCTTTCGTCGAAGGCCGAACCGACGGTCGCGCGGATCGTGACGGTGTAGACTTCCCCTTCGACGATCGTGATCGAGTCGCCGTCGAGGTCGACGGGCGTCCCGTCGGAATCGATCGCGGTCAGTTCGATCGATACTTCGTAATAGGCGGCGTAGGCCTCGATCTCGGCGCGGTTGAAGGGGATCTCGTAGACGCCGGCCGGGATGTCGGCTTCGTCGATTGCCTCGATCGAGAGGTTCGTCAGGTCGGGCAGGGTGGTGGTTCCGCCGCAGGCGGTCAGGACCAGGGCGGAAAGCAGGATCAGGATCATCGGGGGGAAGCGTCTGGGCATTCGTGGAGTCCTCCAAGTTCAGTCGCGCGCAGTAAAAAAAAGCCGGCCGTCGCGTCGCGTTGCGACGGCTATCGATCCGTGAATCGGATGATGATTCGATTATATGCGGAAACTCCTTCTCCGTCAACGGGGGGAACCCGACTTTCGCGCCGGAAGCCGCCTTTTCCATTGAAAATAAGCAAACGTTCCGACAAAGATTCGAGGAAACCTCTTCCCATCCTGATGGGATGGTGATATGATGAATGCAACGGTGAATGGGTTCAAGACAGATGAACGTTACGGAGGGCATCCCCCCCCCCAGGAGGAACCGATGAGAAGACTTCTGACGATCGCGATGCTCATACTTATGCTCCTGGCATCGAACGCGTGCGCGAAGACGCAACTTTCGAACGATTATTTTCCCAACCCCACGGAGGACTCCTGGGAAGACGCGCGCGTTGCGTTCAGTGACAACATCAGATGGGTCAAGGATCACCTGAAGACGTACTTTCCGCTCGACTTCGTCGATCGATACAATTGGATTTACGACGACGATTCCTACATTCACGCGCAGATCTGGGACCGCGACGTCGTCTGGCGCCACGAGTTCTACAACTACCATCTGACCGACGACCGCGACTTCCTCACCACGGCGCTCGGCATGTATGAGTTCCAGCTGGGCTGGGTCGAGGGCGGGGATTGCGAGGATCCCGAAGAGGGCGTCCCGTGCTACCGATATCTGGATAACGTCGAGGGTGCGTACAGCGGCCTCCTGTTCTACATGGACGGCGATTCGCTCTTTGTCGATACTCTCCGTACGGTCAACGGGATCTGGCGGAATCGGACGATCTTTTCGTTCTACGCGCTGTTTCCGTCGTCGATTCCCAACGTCATGGAGATGACGATCCTGGTCTCCAAGGTCGGCGCCCCCGGCTACGAGACGATGTCGTACACCAAACTCATCCGGGGCGAAAGCGAGGAGTCCTATCAATGCGTTTCCTGCGATCCCGACGATCCCGAGGAGGGATATCTCCAATATTTCAGAAGCGAGTTCAACGACCTCGATGAGCGCGACTTCGACGACGGCACGATCGGCCGCTATCTCGAGATCGCGATCGGACCCGATTTCATGAACGGCAGGATCTACGACGACGATACCGGCGAATACTACCGCTTCCGAGGAACCGAAACGGGACTAGAGCCATGGACGTACGAGCGATACATCCGGAACACGAATGTGGTCAGTTACACTGAACACAGTGGTTTCCAGGTCAACCTCGCGGAGGTCCCCGGCTGGGACAACATCCGGAAGGTCGAGGACGAGATCGGGTCCTATCGCCTTTACGACGGCGACGTCCTGCTCTCCGGCGACGAACGGATCCGACTCGAATACCTGGTCGGCGAATATCCCTATTTCGAATACGTTCACTTCGATCACGCGACCTCGATTCCCGACGACATCCCCACTCTCGGCGTCATCGGCCTGTCCTCTCCGTATTCCCGGGCTTACTTCGACGAACGTTTCGCCGCCGGGGCAGAACTGTACGCGCAGGCCTTCACGGTACTTGGGTTCGACGTGGCGTACGAAGAGAACTACGCGCGGTTTCAAAACAAGCTGATGACCAGCGTGTTTCCGAAGTGACCGCCTAAGCAAGCGCTCCAATGACAAGAATAGCGGAGATCCTCGCCATCGGGCGGCGGATCTCCGCTTTCTTCATCGTCTCATTTCGACACGAGCCGCTTCTCGCCCTGGAGTTCGACGATCGGCTGGATGTCCTGGGTGACCTCGAGGGTGCCGAGGTACTTGCCTTCCTTGTTCCGCACGGCGTAGTAGCGGATGTGGACGAAGCGCTCCTTCATCCGGATCCAGAAGTCTTCGTGGTCCTTCTCGCCCCTGCGGAAGCTCTCGATGATGCCCATCACGACGTGCACCGACTGCGGCGGATGGCACATCGAGACGGCGCGGCCGACGATCGTCTTCGGGCGTTCGAAGACGCGGTCGGCGCCCTGCGTGAAATACTTGACGCGGTCGTCGGCGTCGACGAAGGTGAGGTCGAACGGGAGCGCGTTGAACACGGCGTTCGCCTCCTCGGCGGTGAGGCTGCCGGCGTCGAACGGGATCGAACCGGCGATGGCGGGCGCGGCTTGTGGGGCGGTGCCGGCCTCGGGAGCCTCCTTCTTCCAGCTCTGCGCCGGCTTCTCGAGGAACCAGCCGATCTCCGGCGAGGCGCCGTCGATCAGGATCCAGTCGAAGAACGAGAGCGTCTCGACAAGCAGCGGCAACAGGATGTCGTTTTCCTTCTTGATCATGTCGCGGACGGCGGCGATGGCCGGCGGGATCGCCTCCTCCGCGGCGCCGTAGGGCGCCTTCGGGTCGGCGAGGATCTCCTGGACCTTTTTGATCATTCCGCGGATCTCGTCGTCCTTCGCCCACATCACCTTGGGCGGGGCGGTGATCCCCTTCTTCTCGAGGTCGGGGAAGAAGAGGTACTCCTTCCGGGCGTAGTGCCTGTGGATCTCGGCGAGGCGGTCGAAGCCGATCCGGAGCTTGAGGAGCTCGTTCGCGTCCCGGCGCTCGACGAACGGCTCGATCTCCTCTCGGATGAGGCGCTCGATGCGTTCGTTCTCCTCCCGGAAGACCTGGACCGGATGGCCCGGGATCGCGGTGCGGTCGAGGGTGCGGTGGATGTCGGAGATCGACCCGTCGAAGACGGCGGCGTGGACGTCGCAGAGGCGCTGGACCTCCTCGATCGCCATCCCCTCCTTGATCAGGGCGTTCTCCATCTGCGTGATCTCCTGGGTGGAGACGTCCTCGAAATGGGCCTTGAACTCGGCCTTGGCCTCCTCGAGGCTCTTTCCCTCGTGCAGGCCCCTGATGATCTTCTTGAGCAGTTCCTGGCGCCTGGCGGCGTTGTCGATGTATTCGGACACGCTATTCCTCCTTCACGTCGTAGCCGCGTTCGGAAAACGCGGCGACGACCTTCTGATAGTCGATGCCGCGGAGGGCGGCGCCTTTCTTCACGGTCATGATCCGGCCGACCGTCTGGAGCATGCCCGGCTTCAGGATCTCTGTAAACCCGAGTCCGGCGAGGATCTCGGCGACCGCCGGATCGTTCTTGACGAGCGATTGGACGCTTTGGGACAGGTCAATGGTCTTCATGGGA
Source organism: Candidatus Izemoplasmatales bacterium (assembly GCA_041649275.1). NCBI lineage: Bacteria > Bacillati > Mycoplasmatota > Mollicutes > Candidatus Izemoplasmatales > Candidatus Izemoplasmatales bacterium. The sequence continues at coordinate 25,498 of JBAZNL010000003.1, read as the reverse complement.
CGCCTCCCTTCCACCTTCCATTATACCAAGACCGCACCCCCGCGCCTAACGATATCACCGAAACGTATGCACGCGTCGAATCGCTGTTCTTTTTCGGTGTCGTCTTGCATTCGTTCTAGCTTAGTGTTATGATGCAGATGTGAACGCGACGAGCAAGCGGACGCCGCGTTCCGGAGGTTCGCCATGCGGCGCGTACTTTCCTGTCTCCTCCTGGTCCTTTCGATCGCCTTCATCGGTTGCCGGCTGACGACCGACCCCTATGCGCACATGCTGCCCGGCGAAGCGCTCGCGGCGCGGATGGCGGATTTCGCCATTGGAGCGACGGACGGCTACGACGTCGTCGTGACCCGCACGATCGAACGCTTCACCGCGGACGGAGAACTTCCCGTCGAATCGACGGAATTCGGTCTTCGGTCCGAGGGCGCGGGACAGGCGGCCTCCGCATTCGTGCGCATGACGCGAGGCGATGCGGTGACGGCGGAGACGTTTTCGATGTGGCGCCTGCACGAAGGCGTGCCGGTGTTCTACCGTTTGGTCGGGTCGACCGTCTATGCGGACGCTTCCGAGACCACGCCGCAGGAGGCGCTCGCGGAAGACGCCTGGAACTTCCTTCCGCCCGCCGCCTGGCACGACTACGGCGACGTCGCGTTCATCGGCTCCGGGACGACCGCCATGACCTCGTCGCTGCCGATCGAGGCGCTTTCGGACGAATCCGCGTTCGCCGGCTACGCGGCGGCCTTCGCCGACGAACTCGCGCATCTGTCGGCTTCCGGTTCGTCCGGGATCGACCTCGACTTCTCCTTCTACCGGGAGGAGTGGCAAGGACCCGACGTCATTCGGATCGACATCGATTTCCTGTTCGACCTCGATCCCTCCTATGACGGCGAGACGACCCGCCTCAGAGCCTCCTTCCGATCCGACTTCGTCCTCGACTGCGACCCTCTCGAGTACCTCCGCGGCCGTATGGCGTACCACCCGCTCGTCGCTTCCGACCCGGCCTATCTGCTTTGGCGGACGGAGGAAGGCGCCCGCATCGAACTCGACGCCTCCGTCCTGTCCGCCAACCACATCCTCTTCTATTTCTCCGCCGGCACAACCCATTACGCCACCGTGAAAGCGGGAGCTCCCGCCTTCGTCGGCGAGTTCACCGACGCGGAGGGAACGGTGATCCCGGTCACGGACGGCGCCTTCACGGTCGTCCACGAAGGCCTGCACGTGTTCCGGATCGTCAGTTGCGAGGATCCGAACCTCACGATCCGGATCGCATGGGCTCCGGACGACCAGTTCTCCTGATTCGTGGTCGACGGTGTAGAAGGCATCGAAAACACATGAGGAATCCATAGGAGCATCGTCCCGATCGGGGCGATGCTCCTCGTTTCAGACGATGATCTCGCGGACGCGGAACGCGCGCCAGCCGGCGAGGAGTCCGGCGGCCGAAAGGCCGAGGAAGACGGTCATCGGGATCCAGGCGACCTCGAAGTCGGCCTTCAGGATCTCGAGCGGATCGGCGAAGGTGAAGGGCGTCAGGTTCCGGAGGAACTCGAGGACGGCGTCGTCGGCCATCAGCGAGACGGTGTAGAGGACGTACAGGACGAAGGGCACGGCGATCGCCACAAACGGCTTCTGGTTGGGTTTCAACAGCGCCGCCATCGCGAAGGCGAGCCAGACGAAGACGAGGAACACGAGCGCGTTCAGCGCCGTGAACCGGAGGAAGGGCGCCATGTCGATCGGCTCGCCGACGGCGAGGAAGGCTACGTAGCTCGACGCTGCGGCGACGGCCGAGAGGATCAGGACCTCGAGGCTCGCGCGCAGGAGCTTCGTCGCGAAGAAGGTCCGCCGCGCGATCGGCAGGACGTAGAGCGACTCGGCGGTCTTCTCGCGTTCGTCCCGGTTGATGGCGCCGAAGCCCTGCAGGGCGGCGAAGATCGACCCGAACAGCTGGAGCATCATCGCCCCCTCGGTCGCGTAGTATTCGACGATCGAGTCGGGGATCCCGCCGAACGCCTCCATCAGGTCCGCGAACTCCGGCGGGATCGCGGCGTACATGTCGATCACCATCGGATAGAGGGCGATCACGAGGACCATGCTCGCGGAGAGCGCGAAGGTCCAGATCAGGACGCCCCTGAAGCCGCGCTTCAGTTCCATCGTGAACAGCGTGGAATCGAAGATCCTCATCGTCCGTTCCCCCTCTCGTAGTGGCCGATCACGATCTCCTCGAGGGTCGCGTCGCGGATCACGACGTCGGTGAGCCCCGCGTCCGCGAGCAGGGAAAGGAGCGGCGCGGTCTCGCCGCGGTACTCGTAGTAGGACTCGCGCTCGTTTCCGCCCGTGCGCTCGAGTCCGGCGATGGACAGCTCGACGGCGGGGGCGACGACGAGGCGCTTGTGCTTGCGCTTGACGAGGTCGGCGATCGTCGTCGTGAAGAGGATCCCGCCCTCCTTCACGAGGGCGACGCGGTCGCACGCCTTCTCGACCTCGGTGAGGTTGTGCGAGGAGAGGAAGACGGTGGTGCCGCGGGCCTGTTCCTCGCGGAGCAGGTCGAGGAAGGTCCTCTGGACGAGCGGGTCGAGGCCGGTCGTCGGCTCGTCGAGGATCAAAAGCTTCGGCTGATGGAGCATGGCCGCGACGATCCCGACCTTCTTGCGGTTCCCGAAGGAGAGGGCGTCGATCCGCTTCCCGAGGTCGAGGTCGAGCCGTTCCGCGAGCTCGCGCATGCGGACCTCGGAGACGCCCCGCTCCCTGGCGAAGAAGCCGAGGACCTCGCGGACCTTCCGCTCCGGATAGTAGAACGATTCGCCGGGCATGTAGCCGACGGCGGCGTTGATCTTCTCCGAGTCGGGTCCGGGGGTCAGACCGAACGCCGAGACGGATCCGGACGTCGCCCGGATCAACCCGGCGAGGATCCGGATGAAGGTGGTCTTGCCCGATCCGTTCGGCCCGACGAAGCCGTAGACCTCGCCTTCGCGGACCGAGAGGGTCGCGTCCTCGAGACCGCGCGCGGTCCCGTAGTACTTCTTCAGATTCCTCGCGATGATGACGTCGCCCATGGTGACCTCCGAACTGTGCCTACATCACATTGTACTACGGAACGGATGCGGACGCGAGGTCCGGTTGTGATTTCGCCGCGATTCTGCTATAATCGGGGGGAGGAAGGACGGTGGTACCGATGTGGATCGCGCACGTCTGCTTCTCCCCCTGCGGCGAGACGAAAAGGATCGCCGCGCACTTCTACGCAAAGTGCGGCGGGATCTTCTACGACTTCACGGATCCATCGGTCCGCGACGCGTTCGACGTCGACGTCAAGTACGGGCTCATGGTCCTCTCGCTGCCGGTCTGGTCGGAATCGGTCCCGGCGGCGATGAAGCCGTGGCTGAAGCGCTTCAAGGCGAAACGCTACGTCCTCAACCTCGCCTACGGCGGAAAGGCCTACGGACGGGCGCCGGCGATCGCCGCCGACCTCGTCGGCCGCGACAAGGTCGTCGCCTGGAGCGTGACCGCGGTGAAGCACGCCTACTGCGAGGGCGAGGTCCCGATCGACTTCTCCCTATACGACCCGATCGTCGCCAAGGTGAACGGCGGCGACATGACTCCCTGTTCCATCCCGCGTCTGCCCTTCAATCCGTTCGCCTTCCTCTTCCCCGAGGGGCGCGCGAAGGCGAACGTGAAGATCGCAATCGACCTCGAGCAGTGCGTCCGTTGCGGCGAATGCGCGAAGCGCTGCCCGGTCCGGGCGATGACCGACGAGCCCGCGATCGGGAAGGGATGCGTCCGCTGCGGTCTGTGCGCGAAGGTCTGTCCCGTCGGGGCGATCGAGATGAAACTTTCGCCGATCCTTCAGAGTTATCTCAAAAACAGAACAACGGCCGGCGCCGTCGTCGTGACGCGCTAGCCGTTGTTTTTTCTATCGAGTTCAAGATCGGCTTCCATGGCCGCGCACTCGGGCGGCGGGGAGCAGCCCAGCCGGCCATCATCGCCCGGATCGCGGAGAACGGGAGGCCCGTCGACTCCATCGCGGGAAACCGTGCGCAGGAGATGAAAAGATCCATCCGCGGAACGGATGGATCGGGATGGTTCAGAGGACGATGTCGTACTGCTCGACGGCGATCGAAACGGCGGCGTCGGAGAAGAGCGTGACCTGCGTCTGGAATGCGTTCGGAAGCGCCGTCGCGGTGATCGTATGGGCGCCGCCGGCGACGAAGAGTTCGCAGGAGTACCGGTCGAGGATGAGACGCAGGACGACCTTTCCGTCGACGAGCGGACAGTCGACCGACGTCAGGTTGTTCACCGCGGTGGCGGCGTAGGCGGATGCCGTGACGCCGTGACGATCGAGCCAGACCTTCCCGTCCTCGTACCAGATCTTCATCGCGTTGCCGTTGCCGTCGTCGAAGACGCGCACGCCGGTCTTGCCTTCGCCCGGAGTGAAGGAGATCGTCAGATCCTGGAAGATGCCGTCGAGCCGTGCATCGTGGACGCTGGCGCCGGCGGGGATCGCAAACGCGTCGATCGTGGCGTTCGCATGGTAGTTCGCGATCTCGCGGATCGGCGCCTGGTAGAGGCGGTTGCCCTCAAGCCAGATCTCGCGCGGCAGCGTCAGGGCGCCGGCGATGCCGGTCCCGGCGTAGATCGGCCGGCGGTTCCAGCTCTGCATCCATGCGACGAGAACGGTCCTGCCGTCCGGCATCTTCATCGTCTGCGGCGCATAGAAGTCGAACCCGTGGTCGATCGTCGCGACGTCCTCGAAGTTCCAGTTCTCGAAGGCGCCGGTCGCGTAATTGAGGTTTCCGACGATGTAGACGTTGCCGTCGCCGTTCCGATGGTTCGGAACGGCCTGCGGGCTGACGATGATAACGTCCTTGTCGCCGAGGGTGACGAGGTCGGGGCATTCGAACATGATCCCGAGTTTCGACTGGTAGTTGCCGCCGTTGGCGAGGATCCGTCCGGCGTAGGTCCAGTCGGTCATGTTCGTGGTCTTGTACAAGAGCAGCTTCGAATACTGGTTGGTCGCGTTGCGGTTGGAGACGATCATGTAGACCGTCCCGTCCTTCTCCCAGACCTTCGGGTCGCGGAAGTCGGCGACGTTCGCATTCGCCGGCAAAAGCGATTCGCCGACGACGGGGTTGCCGGAAAACTTCGTGAACCGATAGCCGTCGGTCGACGAGGCGATCGCCTGGACCTGACGGCCTTCGGAAGCGCCGGTGTAGACGAGGTACAGCTTGCCGCCGAAGGTGATCGCCGAACCCGAAAAGGCGCCGACCGTCTCGTAGTCGTATTCCGGCGCGAGGGCGACGTCGTGGTATGTCCAGCGGATGAAGTCATCGGACGTCACGTGGCCCCAGTGCATCGGACCCCAGACCGTCTGGTAGGGGTTGTGCTGGTAGAACAGGTGGATCTTGTCGCCGAAATACGTGAATCCGTTCGGGTCGTTGATCCAGCCGGTCTCGCCGGTGACGTGGAAACGGAAACGGATCGAGGAAGGGGTCTTCCAGGCATTCAGCTTGATGTAGGTGTCGGCTGCTTTGATCATGTCGTCGTATGTGTCCAATCCCATGCGGATGTTGGTTTCCACCGCATGCTCCAGATGCGCGGCTTCATCGTCGATCGTGAAGTCGTCGAAATTGATGTGATCCGTCGGCGATGCGTCGGTAACGACGATCGCCAGTTTCCTTCCGAGATGCTCGGACAGGTCGAGATTGATGCGCTGATAGGTTTCGGTCACGTCCGGTTCGTCGTGGAACGGGTTGCCGGTACGGAGGAGTTCCGCGCCGGACTCGCCGTCGACGATCGCGACGTAGGCGTCGCTTCCCGCGGCGCCGGAGACCAGGAAGGAGACCCATGGGTCGGATAGGGTGAACGGTGTGGACGTGATCGAGCCCGTCCCGGGATCGGACCCGAGGACGTGCCACGTCCCAGCGGGGAGATAATAGCGGATCGCGTCGTAGTGTTCCTCGTCGGCGACGGTGAACGCGTCGCCGACGACGGTCCAGCCGGAAAAAGCGCCCGTCTCGAAGCCGCCGTCGATCGTCTCGACGACGGTACAGCCGGTCAGAAGCGCCGCGATCAGGATCGCGACGACGGACAGCAGTCGGCGAGTCATCGCGGTTCGCCGACTTCGGAGAACGACGGCATGGCGGGAATCGCGCCGTAGCGCGTGACGACGACGCTGGCGACGCGGTTGGCGAAGCGGAGCGCCTTCCGCAGGGCTTCCGGATCCCGTTCCAGACGATCGCGGTCGACGTCGCTATGCACGAGGGAATACAGGAAGGCGGCGATGAAGGAATCGCCGGCACCGGTCGTGTCGACCGTCTCGACCGGGATTCCGGGAACGTCGAAGCGCGACGCCCGGGTGAAGAGGGTCGCGCCGTCCGGACCGCGCGTGACGACGAGCAGGCGGACGTTTCCCCGGATCAGCGTTTGCCACGACGACTCGTCTGCGCCGCCGGTCAGGAAGGTCGCCTCGTCGGCGCCGACCTTGAGGACGTCGGCGTAAGGAAGGTACGTCCACACGATCCGCTTCAGTTCCTCACGGTCGGGCCAGAGCGCGAAACGGAGGTTCGGGTCGAACGAGACCAGCATCCTTCGTTGGATCGCGAGGCCGATCGCGCGGTCGTGGGCGGCGCGCACCGGCGCGTCGACGAGGTCGACGGAACAGAAATGGAGGATGTCGCGTTCGCGGAAATCGGCGGGGTCGATCTCCTCCGGGCGGAGCAGCATGTCCGCGGAGGGATGGCGGTAGAAGACGAAGTCGCGCTCGCCGTCTTCGGCGAGCGTCACGAACGCGAGACCGGTGTGCGCTTCGGCGGTGCGTACGATCGCGCCGCAGTCGACCCCGTTCTTCTCCATCACCGAACGGAGGAAGTCGCCGAACATGTCCTCGCCGAGTTTGGTGATCAGCTTGGCCTGACCGCCGAGGCGGGCGTACTGGACCGCGACGTTGGCGGGAGCTCCGCCGGGGTGGCGGACGAAGGCGTCGACGGATTCGATCGTGCCGGGTCTGTTTCCCGAGAAGTCGATGAGGAGTTCGCCGATCGCGAGAAGACGGCGTCCGCGACGCTCATTCATGGAAACGCACCTCGGCGATCGCGGCGTCGCTCCGCATTCCGAAGAATCCGAAGGGGTTGCCGGTGAGGTAGTACATCCGGGTGGTGAGGGCAAGCTCTCCGTCGACGTAGAGGGTCAGGCACTGATCCTGCATCAGGACCGTGACCGACAGCGTCTGGCCGGCGCGCATCGCGTAGGGGATCGAGATCTGAGGGGTGGATGAGGCGATCTTCGAAGGGATGACGTTGTAGAAGGCGATCGCGCCGCCGGCGACGTCGAAGACGATGTTGACGGGACCGTAGGCTTCGTCCTCGGCGTCGAACGTGAGCCCGAAGCGTCCGGATGCGGACCCGATCGTGGCGGTGAACGTCAGGCGGGTGGCCTGTTCCCGCAGGCTCTGGTAGATCAGGTAGTCATACCCGGCGCCGCTCTCGAAGGCGATCGCGTCCGCGGTTCCGGCCGCGCTGGCGCGGAGGACGGAATAGCCGACCTCGTGCGAAAGGGCCAAAATCGCTTCTGCCGTCGGCGCGGGGCGGAGTTCGCCGTTTTCGCGCTGGATCAGCTCGTGGGTGACGAGGTTGCCAGCCCAGGCGAATTCGCCGCCGTCGAAGTCGTAGGTCTTGGTTCCGACCCACCCGAAGGCGAAGAGCCGTCCGTATGCGGCTTCGATGCGTCCGGCATAGAAGCCGATCCCGTCGAAGGTGTCGACGTCCGGACGGATCCAGGGATCGGTGAGGTCGGCCTTGTAGCGGTAGTGCACGACCCGGTTCACGCCCTGTTCGGAATAGGACAAATACCAGTATCCCTCGTAGCGGATGAGGTTCGGGCACTCCATGTTCCAGGAACCGGCGTCGTTGCGGAAGAACACGCCGCGGTCGGTCCAGTACGACAGGTCGGTCGAGGTGAAGAGCTTGATCACGCCGTAGTTGTTGACCCGCGTCGTGACGAGCATCCACCAGCGGCTCTCGCTTTCCATGTACAGGACGTAAGGGTCGCGGAAGTCGTCGATCCCGCCGTAGAAGCCGTCTTCGGGGATCTTCGTCCAATGGACGAGGTCGGTCGAGGTGGCGTGCTGGATCATTTCCTTGTAGTCGACGTTGCCGGTGCCGTTGAACCCGGTGTAGAACGCGTGATAGAGCCCGTTCGGGTCGCGGATCACGGAGCCGGTGCCGAGGGCGAGGTCCTGGCTGGCATAGTCGTTCACGTAGGGGATCGCGACGCCGCGGTCGGTCCAATGGACGAAATCGGTCGTCTGCATCAGATACCAGGGATGGAAACCGCGCGCGCCGTCGCGCGCGTCGTGCAGATAGAACAGGTTGAGCTTCTCGCCGTCGAAGTAGGGAATCGGATCGCCGATGAAGCCGTCGGAATGAATGGGAAACAAGGCGAGTCCCTCCTGGTCGATGTCGGTCGCCGCGGTCGTCGTCGGCGTCCCCTGCGTCGTCACCCGGCCGCAGGAAAGAACACCGCCGAGGGCGAGGACGGAAAGGATGAGTGCGAGCGCTTTTTTCATGATGCCTCCCGCCCGAAGACGGGGGTCGGGACGTACCCGACCCCGGGCTTGGGGACTATTTCAGCTGGTAGATTTCGATCGCGGAGAATTCGACTTTCGCCGGCGCGACGTTCTCGGCGTAACCGCCGAACTGGAAGAGCATTTCGAAGTCCATGTCGATGATGATCTCCGAATCCATCGTGAAGGTGAAGGTCTGGTACTCGGTCGTGATGTTCACCTCGGCGGTGACGCGCGGATCCCAGGATCCGAGGACGTTGAGGGCGAAGAACATCTTGACGGGAACGTCGGCCTTGACGGTGAAGGAGACCTTGTAGAGCGCACCGGCCTCGAGCGTGACGGCCTTGATGAACATCTTGTTGTACCAGTCGACCGCGCCGAACGACTGGATCGAGTAGACGAGGTTGCCGTTCTCGGTATAGAGCGATCCGACGCCGCCGGCGGCGTTGTAGGTATCCCACTCGGAATCCTCGGTGATCGGCGAGAAGGTCTTGGTGACGGTCTCGGTGGTCTTGTCGCCGACGAGTTCGACGAAGCGGATGTTGTCGATCGCGACGACGTTCGAGGTGGTTCCCTGGCCGAGCGCGAGCTTGATGTACAGGCCGGTGATGGCCATGCCGGCGTAGAACGTGTGTTCGACGGTCTGGGTTCCCGAGAAGGTTCCGTTCTTGAAGCCGGCGCGGACCTGCCAGTCGAGGGTCTGGTCCTCGAAGCAGAGTTCGTAGAACTGGTCGTTCTGGACGGTGACGTCGAAGGAAAGCTTGTACTTCGATCCGGAAACGAGGTCGATGCCGGTATTGAGCCACAGGTTCATGTTCCACGGCGCGCCTTCGGGGGCGTAGTTGGCGATCGTGTAGACCATCTCGCCGCCGGTCACGTCGAGCGTCGAGGAGGCGGCGGCGTCCTGGGTGATGCCCCATTCCGCCTCGTGGGCGTCCGTCGCGAAGTCGTCCGCGAGCAGGACCGATTCGGTTTCGGTGCCGGTCGAGATCAGAAGTTCGACCTTGTCGACGTAGAGGTCGAAACCGGCCGGGTTGAGGTCCCCGCCCATCTGCAGGAGCCACTCGATCTGGGTGGTGTCCGCGGCGACGGTGTACTTGATCGAGTAGACGGCCGGGGTCGTGGTGAGTTCGAGGTTCCAGATGCCGCCGGCGGGCGACCAGCCCTGGGAGGCGTCGTTGACGATCCAGTGCAGTTTGGCGCCGGCGACGGAGGCGCTCATCGTGATCTTCAGTTCGTATTCGGCGGCGGCGAGGGCCTCGACGCCGACCTTCGTCAGTTTCGCATGATAGTCGGCGGTACCGCGGTCGACGACCTGGAAGACGAGCCGTCCGGCGGCGACTTCCATGAGACCGGTCGCTCCGTCGGAGAAGGTGGCGGTCCAGCCGTCGAGGTCGACGGGGTCCGCATCGGCGAAATCGTAGTCCTTGAACAGCGTCTCGGTGGCGACGGGACGGGTGACGGTGAGGGTGGTGTACTCCTTCGTCTCGAGTCCGCCGGCGTCGATGACGGAATAGGTGATGTAGTATTCGCCCTGCTCCTCGGGAACGCAGACGCCGTTCGTGAAGACGAGCGCGGGGACGCTCGTGAGGGTGATGGCGGCTGTGAGGTCGCCGTCCTGGGCGTCGGCGGCGCTGACGCCTTCGAGGGCGTCGAACGATTCGCCGCGGGCGATGGTGGCGTCGAACGCGACGCCGGCGATGGTCGGGGCGGTGTTCGCGGTGGTGACGGCGGCCGTGGTGGTCGCCTCGTCGCAGGCGATCATGGCGATCGCGACGAAACCGAAGACCAGCAGCGTGAAGAGTTTTTTCATACGTTCTTTCCTCCTGAGTTATGTGGGTTTTGCTTTGATTCCAGTCGATGGAAGGCGTGAAGCGAGAAGCGGGCGGCGATCCAGAGGAGCGGCGCCGACAGCGGGATCGCCAGTGCCGGTGCGAGGATCGCCGCGGCGACGATGACGCCGTGGAAGGCGGCGGCGGCGAGGAAATCGAGCGGGGATGCGATCGCGAGCACGAAGGCGTCGTAGACCAGCTGCGGAAGCGTGACCGCCATCCGGTTCAGGATCGTGGGTCCGTTGACGATCGTGACGAAGGCGAGGACGACGGCGATCCAGGAGAGTGCGAGGACGAGGTCGGAGCCGGGATAGGCGTTCTGCCGGAAAAAGGCGATGTCGAGGGCGGCGATGCCGGTGATGAGGAACAGCGCGACGCCGTAGGGCAGGCTCTTCTTCCAGTGCGCGCGGATCGAGCGGAACAGGAGTGCGAGGTCGCGCTCGTCGCCGGATGCCTGGAACCAGGCGACGGCGCCCGTAAGGACCGTGAGGAAGGGGAGGACGAGGAAGAACGAGACGGCGATGAGGACCGCGACCAGGAGGTAATCGAAGATCGCCGCGCCGATGCGGTCAAGCCGTTTCATGACCAGGTCGCCTGGGTGGCGAGGTAGCGGTCGTAGGCGTCCTGGTAGATGTCGAGCGCTTCGTCGAGGCCGATGTTCGAAAGCATCGCCTTGTAGTCGTCCCACTGCGCCTGCGAGACGCCGCCGTTGAGGAGCCAGTCGGTGAGCGACTGGTAGACGTAGTCGTAGAGGTTCATCTCGATCGTCGCGAGCTTGTTGATCTCGGCGAGCGTGTAGGAGACGTTCGGGAAGGGAGTCGCGCCGGGATAGGTGAAGGGCGTCGCATGGGCGGCGAGGCGCTCGAGGCGGAGTTTCGCGCGCGGTTCCATGTTCACAACGTTCTCCCACTGCTCGTAGGACAGGTAGATCAATCCGAGCGGCGCGTTCTTGAGGCGGAACTCGTCGGCGGTCATTCCTTCGGGGATCGGCTTCTGCACGAGCATGCCGTTTTCGTCGCGTTCCTCCTCATAGACGGTGCCGATCGGTCCGTAGTTGATCTGGGCGGAGACGACGGGGTCGTAGAAGCGGTCCATGTAGGTGAGCAGGATCTCCGGGAAGGCGCACTTCGAGAAGATCACGAAGTTCCCCTTCGAGATCTCGGGGTTGTTGGAGACGCCGACGTACTGGTTCCCGTCGGACCCGATCAGCGGGTCGAGGCAGATGTAGTCCCCGGGGTTGGTGACGACGGTCTCGGATTCCCACCAGTAGAACGCCCCGAGCTTCTGCTGCGCGGCCTTGCCCTTGGCGAGGAACGCGTCCTGCGACTGGCTGAAGGCTTCCTTGTCGATCAATCCGGCGGTGACCCAGTCGGCGAGGAAGTTGGTCGCCTCGAAGAACTGGTCCATGACCGCGGTGATCGTGACGGTGCCGTCGAGGACGGTGCGGTGGTCGGTGTTCTCCGGGACGCCGAAGGCGGCGAACAGGTCGGACTGGTTGCCCTGCCAGTTCTGGTAGACGAAGGAGAGCGGGATCTCGTCGGCCTTGGCGTTGTGGTTCATGTCGGTCGTCTTGAACAGCGTGAGGATCTCCTGGAACTCCGCGAGCGTCAGGTCGAGTCCGTCGACGAGGTCGCCCTGGGAAAGGAAGTCGACGTCGCCGGAAGCGATCAGTTCCGCGACCCAGACCTTGTTCAGGAAGAGCAGGTTGGGATACGCGAGCAGACCCATCTCCTCGACGCGCGGAAGCGAGTAGATGTGACCGTCGGGGGAGGTGAGGATGCTGCGGATGTCCGGCCGGGCTTCGAGGATCGACTTGAAGTTCGGCATGTAGTCGAGGTATTCGTCGATCGGCAGGATGACCTCGCGGGTCGAGTACTGGATGATCTCCTTGTCGGAGAAGCCGGCATGGTAGATCGCATCCGGATAGTTCTCCTTGTCCGCCATGATCAGGTTCTTCCGCGCGACGTAGGACGACTCGGAAAGGTTCACCCAGTTCACGTCCACGTTCGTCATGTCGTAGAGCGCCTGGAAGACGGCCATGTCGTTGTAATCGTCCGCGAGCGCGTTCTTGGAGGACAGGATGTCGAAATGGACGGTTCCCTTGGCGGCGACGATCGGCGCCTGGGGATCCTCGTACTGGTACCCGAGAAGGGCGAGCGCCGAGGCGTCGCGGGTCGTCGTGGTCGCCGCCGAGCAGGCTGCGAGGGCGGACGCGATCAGGATCGTGAGAAAGCATGCGATTTTCTTCATGGGGGGACCTCCGCTTACTTGAACGTGCCGACAAGGAACCCCTTGTCGAAGAACTTCTGAATGAAGGGATAGAGCAGGATGATGGGAAGCGAGGAAACGATGATGGAGGCGTACTTGATCTGGTTGGCGATCCGCATCTGTTCGAGGATCGTATCGACGCTGCCGCCGGCGCCGCTCGTGACCTCGGCGGTGATGAGGATGTCCTTGAGGACGAGCTGGAGCGGATAGAAGCGTTCGTCGGAGATGAAGATCAGGGCGTTGAAGTAGCTGTTCCAGTGGCCGACCGCGTAGAACAGCACCATCACGGCGATGATCGCCTTCGAGATCGGCAGGACCACCGAGAAGAACTTGCGGAATTCGCCGGCGCCGTCGATCTCGGCGGCCTCGAGCAGTTCTTCGGGGATGTTCGATTCGTAATAGGCCTTCGTCATGAAGACGTTCCAGACCGACATCGCCGAGGGGATGATGAGGACGAGCGGACTCTCGACCATCCCGAGCTTCGAGATCAGGAGGTAATAGGGGACGAGCCCGCCTCCGAAGAACAGTGTGATGATGAAGAACCACATGACGAACTTGCGGGCGGGCAGGTTCTTCCGAGAGAGCGCCCAGCCGGTCGGGATCGTCATCGCGATGTTGAGGGCGGTGCCGACGACGGTGTAGATGATCGTGTTGCGATAGCCCGTCCAGATCAGTTCCTCATCGAGCAGACGGCGGAATCCGGAAAGGGTGACCTGGACCGGATAGAGGTATACGTTGCCGTTCAGCACCTGGTCGGGATCGGAGATCGAGGCGATGACGATGAAATAGAGCGGATAGACGATGATGGCGGCGAGCAGGAGCATGAGGAGGATGTCGAAGGCATAGAAGATCTTGTCGGAAAGCGGATCCTTCATGCGGCCGGATTTCTTCTTCTTGGGGAGGGTCGGCGACGTCGATAGGAGTCTCATCGCGATCACCACAGGCTGTTCTGCGAGAAGCGTCGCGACAGGGTGTTCGCGATCACGAGCAGAACGACGTTGATGCCGGCGCTGAAGAGGCCGATGGCGGTGGCATAGCCGTATTCGCCGGAACCGATGAAGCCGATGCGGTAGACGTAGGTGGCGATGATCTCCGAGGTCGAGAGGTTCGCTCCCGTCTGCATGAGCAGCGCCTTCTCGTAGCCGACGCTCATGAGGTTGCCGATCGAGAGGATTAGAAGCATCGAGACGGTCGGGAAGATCGCCGGGAAGTCGATGTGGAGGATCCGCTGGAAGCGCGACGCGCCGTCGACGACGGCCGCCTCGTGCAGCTGCGGGTCGACGCCCGACAGGGCGGCGAGGTAGATGATCGAACTCCAGCCGAAGTCCTGCCAGTTCGAGGAGAGGATGTAGAGCGGACGGAACGCCTCATGTTCGAGGAAGTAACTGTAGGGATCTCCGCCGAGGTAGCGGACGATGTTGTTCACAAGCCCGTACTCCCCGAAGAACAGGTAGAGCATGCCGACCATGACGACGACCGAGATGAAGTGCGGCGCGTAGAAGATCGTCTGGAGCCGGCGCGAGAACTTCTTCCCCTTGAGCGCGTTCAGCAGGAGGGCGACGACGATCGGCAGCGGGAAGCCGATGAGGAAGCCGTAGATGCAGAGCAGGAAGGTGTTTTCCATCAGGGTCCAGAACTTGAAGTCGTTGAAGAAGCGTGTGAAGTTGTCGAAACCGATCCAGTTGGCGTTCGGCGAGAGGATGTCGTCGACCGGTGAGAAGTCCTGGAAGGCGATAACGACGCCGTACATGGGCAGGTAGTTGAAGACGAGGACGAACAAGAGTGCGGGAACGACGAAAAGGAAGAGCGTGAACCGACTCGCCTTCTTGGACTGACTCTTTCTCTTGCGTGGTGTGGTCGTGGGATTCATGGATCGCTTCGCCTCCTCGATCACCGGCTGATTCTATTTTCACCGATGGCTCGAACGATGTCAAAAGTATTTTGCAAAAACCCTTACATTTGAGCTATTTGCACAATTATTTATGTCATTTGTATCTATTTGCACATTATTCGTTGGATTCCTTCGCAATGTGTGCTATGATGCTCTCAGGAGGGATGGAACCATGCCGCAAACCGCCGTAAGCATCCAGGACATCGCCGACGACCTCGGCCTTTCGCGCAACACCGTCTCCAAGGTCCTCAACAATCGTCCGGTCCCCGAGAAGACGCGGAAGCTCGTCTTCGACAAGGCGATCGAGCTCGGATACAAGGGGCTCAACTACGCCTCGGGGAAAAGCGAGTATCTTCGCAATCAGAAGATCATGCTTCTGACGTCGCGCACGCTCTCGAACCTGAACTTCTTCCTTTCGATTGTCCGCGGGATCGAGGCGACCGTCAAGAAGTACGACTTCGAGCTCCTGCAGTACACCTTCAACGCCCAGACCCCTTCCGCCTACCGCGACCTCGGCAACTACGTGAAGGCGATCAACGTCGACGGCATCATCTGCATCGAGTCGTTCGAGGAGCGCTTCATCAAGATGCTGCTCGGACTCGAGATCCCGACGACGTTCATCGACTTCCCGCACTTCTCGGTCGACATCCCCGGCGCCTACGACATCGTGATCATGATGAATGCGGATCCGATCACGCGCATCTGCAACGACCTCATCGTCCAGCATCGCGCCAGACGTTTCGGCTTCGTCGGCGATCCGATGCACTGCCGCGGTTTCTACGAACGGTTCCTCGGGATGCGCGAGGCGCTGTTCCAGCAGAAGATCCCGTATGATCCGACGTTCTCCGTCTTGGAACCGGACGCCTTTCCCTACGGCAATCCGAAGGAACTCAAGAAAACCTTCCTCGCGATGAAGGAACTGCCGGAAATCCTCGTCTGCGCGAACGACTCGATCGCGATCTCCGCCTGCGAGGCGCTGAAGCAGATGGGGAAGAAGATCCCCGAGGAGATCGGCGTGATCGGCTTCGACAACATCGCCGAAGGACGCGTCGCCGTCCCGTCGGTCACGACGGTGAACACGGACAAGGAATATCTCGGCCGTCAAGCCCTCATCACCCTGCTCAACCGGATCAAACATCCGGACGATCGGAACAAGATCGTCTATACGCAGACGAACGTCGTCTGGCGCAATACGACGAAACCGATCCGCCAGCCTTCCAGGAACGATTGACGAAAGCGCGTCCGATCCGTCCGTCATCGCCCTTGGAACTCGCGTTGTCATCTATATAGAAAAGAACAACGGCCGGCGCCGTCGTCGTGACGCGCTAGCCGTTGTCTTTTCATTTTCCGAGCTCCAGATACGCTTCCATCACCGCGCACTCGGGCGGCTGCGTCAGGGAGAAGCCGAGCTGTCCCTTCATCTCCCGGATCGCCTCGTCGCGCGCGACGTTGCCTTCGCGCGAGGCGATCGCGAGTTCGATCGCGGAGAACGGGATCACCGTCGACTTCATCGCCCGGAAGCGGACGAACTGGGTGTATTCCTTGCACTTCTCGATCCTGCACGAGGTGTGGAGACCCTTGTCGAGGCTGTCGGATCCGACCCATCCGATCTTGTCCGTCAGGAGCTTCTTGATCTTCGCCCAGTCGTAGCCGCCGGCGGCGGCGTCCATGTCGATGTGGACCATCGCCGGGATCCGGCCGGTCCAGGAGGAACGGCGGATCGCCCGTTTGAACGGCCGCATCAATTCCGGGATCTTCCGCATCGCCTCCTGGACGTCGTCCTGGAGAGGGTTCACGAAGCCGGACAGCCGTTTGACCTTCGGTTCGCCGTACGCGAGCGCCCGCATCGCCAGGAGCGTCTCCGCCTGCCCCGGACGGAGCGGCCGGCGGAAGGTGAGGACGCGCAGGGCGTTCAGGGCGAAAGAAAGGAGCGCATGCATCTTCGGGTCGTAGGCCGACTTCGGGGCGATGTGCTGGAACCAGAGGTTCTTCATCTGGACCGGCTCGTTCCCGAGGACGAGGAAGGGGACGCCGAGCTCGACGAGTTCGGGATAGAAGGTCACGTACGCGAGCGACGGGCAGGCGCAGGTGTTGCCGGCGCGATCGTAGAGGTCGCGGTACATGCGCCGGAGGTCGTCGTCGGCGATCTTCCGGACGACGAATTCGGCGGAAGACACGCGCTTCTTGGCGGCTTCGATCGAAGCCCGGGCCGAATCCGACATGTACGGGATCTCCCAGGTGAGCGCGAGCACGCGCAGCTTGAGGTCGTTCGCCAGATGGTGGAGGAGGTAGCTCGAATCCTTCCCGCCGGTATAGAAGAGGGCGACGTCGAAGCGTCCCTTCATCGCCTTCGGGAGGGTCTCGACGAGCGGGAGGACGCTCTTGATCGAGGGCAGGACGTCGGCGTTCTGGCAGATCGGGCAGCGGCCCTCGGCGTCGAACTCGAGGCCGGGGATCATGAAGTCGTTGGCGGCGCAGGAGACGCAGAAGCGGGCCTCCTCATATGAGGAAGGCAGGGGCTTGACGTCGCGTTCGCGGACCACGGCTCCTTCCGCCGTCAGCCGCTTCAGGACGTTTCGTTCGGCGTCGCCGCATGCCTTCGGAAGGACGTCGAGGACCATGGCTTCGCGGCGGGTGAGCTTCAGGACGTTACGGGTCGTGTTGGGCTTGTTTCGGAGGCCGTAGTAGACGAGACGAAATCCGTCCCGCTTCCAGCGGCTTCCGAGGCACAGGCGTTCGGAATCCATCTCACTTGACCCCGATCAGCTCGCGGAGCAGGGCCGCGTCGATCTTCGGGGCGCCGTCCTCGACGACAAGGCCGAACCTCGTCTTCTTCATCCACTCGACGAGCTCCCTGACGTCGACAAGCTTCACGTACTTGAGCCGCTTCGACTTCTCCTTGGCGTCCTTCGTGATCGTCGAGTTGGAGATGATGAGTACCTTGTCGGCGCCGCGGAGGTGCATCACGCCGACGTACTCGCGCAGGACCTTCATCGAGATCGAGGCCTTGTCGTTCTTCTTCGTCTTCGCCTGCATCATGATCGTCTCGCGGTAGCCGGCGGGATCCTCGACGACGATCTCGCCGTCGACGCCCTCGTCCTCGGGACCGGGGGTGAACTTCTGGTCGATGACGGCGGTCCCGTAGAGCCGCTTGATCAGCTGGAACGAGAAGTTCTCGAAGAACTCCTCGGCATCGGCGAAAAGGTGGCTGACGGCGAGGAGGAGGACCTTCTCGTATCTTTCGCGCGACAACTTGCCGGACACGCAGAGGGCGTGCTTCGCAGCCGTCTCGCGGATCAGGCGGTCGATCGACTCGATCGGGAAGGCCGGTTCGCCCTGGGGTTCGGGCTCGGCTTTCTTCGCCCGCTTCCGCGCCGGCTTGACGGCGGGAGCCTTCTCGGGTTCGGGCGCCGTCCGGGAGGCGAAGCGGTCCTTGAAGCCCTTGGTCTTCTCGATCTCGGCGGTCACGGTCGCGAAGACCTCGTCCTCGTCCTTGCCGGCGAGTTCCGGGTGGTTCTTGAGGATCGCGCCCGTCTGGCTCCTGAGGACGCCCGCGAGCGAGTTCGGGTCGTTGTCGAGGGTCTCCTCGCCCGAGAGGTAATGGTCGAGGATGCGGAGCACGAGCGTCTGGCGCGCCTTCGCGCCGTTCGGCTTTGTCGGCTCCGGTTCGGAGGTCGGTTTCTTGACGGTCTTGGCGGATTTCGCCGGTTCCGGCTTGGGCGCTTCCGTCCTGGGGGCGGGCTCGGGTTCGGGTTCGGATTCCTTCTCCCTGTGGAAGCGGTCCCTGAAGCCCTTGGTCTTCTCGATCTCGGAAGAGACCGTCCGGAAGATGGTCTCCTCGTCCTTAGCCGCGAGTTCGGGATGCTTCCTGAGCATCGCCCCGGTCTGGGAGCGGAGCACGCCGGCGAGCGAGTTGGGATCGTTGTCGAGGGTCTCTTCGGCGGAGAGGTACTTCCCGAGGATGCGGAGCACGAGCGCCTTGTAGGCGGCATCCGACAGCGGCATCGCCTTCTCGGCGACCTTGACCGGTTTCTTCTCCACGACGGGCTCCGGCTTCGGCGCGGGCGCCGAGAGGGCGCCCTCGGGAGAAGCGAGGACCTTTCCCTCGGCGACGAGTTCGCTCACGATCATCCCGATGTAGCTCTTCGCCTTCGAGTAGTTCCCCGAGGGGGCGTTGTCCTTGATGTCCTCGTCGGTCACCTGCAGGGCGACGTAGGCGGGGGAGAACAGCTTCTTCCGCTCCGCGGGTCCGTTCCGGCGGAGGAAGGATAGCACGGCTTCCTCGATCTTCTTCCTGGTTTCCTGGTTGAACGCGTCCATGGTGCACCCCCGTATGGTCCGAAGCGATCCTCCGGACGTCTCATCCCATTGTATCACGCCCGCGGGCGGATGGACAGACATTCAAAAGAAAACGGCACGGAAATTTCCGTGCCGTTTCGTCATTCGTCCTCGTCGCCGTTCATATCCCTGCCGAGGATGCGGTCGGGATCGGGCTTCGCCGGCGCGGGGGGGATCCTCGGGCGCCGCGGTCCGCCCCGAGGGGTTCGGGACGTAACGGAAGACGTGTTCCTCGTTGTCTCTTCGATGCGCTCCGTAGACGGGAAGCCCGTCCGCGGAGGAGCGTCTGACGGCCATGCGCCCGCCTCCGATCTCTTTCGTGAAGCGACGTCGTCAGGCGACGACGCGCGCGCCCCTAACGGCGACCGATCCCGGCGGGATCCGCCGGACGAGACGGTTGAGGCCGCGGTAGAGGATGGTCGATAGCGTCGCGCTCCCGAGCATCCCGAGGTACATGATCCCGACGTAGATCAGTTGGCCGGGGACGATCCCGAGCGCGTCGCGGAGGATCACCCGCGCCGCTTCGAGGGGCGGGAAGCTCGAGAACAGGAAACTCATGAAGTTGACGCCGATCGCGTTCGCGACCGGGGCGGCGACGAGGGCGTAGACGGTGACGAGCCGCCAGGTCGCGACCGCGTCCTTCCGCGTGTCCGGTTCGTGCATCCCGAGGGCGATGAAGAGGAAGAAATAGAGTATGATGGCGTAATGGTAGGTGACCGTGTGGAACGACCCGAAGTCCTTGAAGTACCCGCCCGCGGCGTCCCCGAAGACGGTCATCGGGAAGAGCAGCATCCCGATCGTCGTCATCCCCGCGGCGACCGCCGTCGCCGGGCGCATCGCCATCGCGAAGGCGCCGCGGGAGAAGTGGGTGAGCGGGAACAGGAAGAGGTAGACGCTCGAGAAGTGGAGCGGGATCGACCAGAGGCTGTAGGCCCCCTGCGAGAGGTCGCGCCATTGCTTGACGGCTTCGAGGACGACGAGCGCGACGGCCATGACCTGGAAGGGGATGTTTTTGACGCGGTCGGACTTCGCGCCGATCAGCTTCCGGAGCAATACGGCAAACGCGGCCATCAGGATGGTCGCGGGGATCAGCGTCTTGAGGTTGGTCACGGACCAGAAGAGCCCGTCGAGAGATGAGGACATCGGATGTCTCCCGTGTGAAAAGTCATCTTCACCATTGTAACCCTTTTCGGACGAGTTGGCAACTGGCGATCGTCATTTCACAAGTTCGACGCGAGGCTCATGCTAAACAAAAAACGACCCGGCGCGATCGCGCTGGGACGTATAAACCCTTGTCGGGTTTTGATCTTCGCATTAATTATACGATGTTGTCGAGTAGTAGTCAATGAATTTGATGAAAAATTCATATCTCGATTGTATTATGGAATTCCCATTGAAATAGGCGCCATTCTTCACGAAGTCCGCCTTGAAGAGACGATTCAGTTCGACGCAATATTTCTTTTTTGTGTCTCGATCGGCACATACGGATTGAAATACGTAGAGCGCCGTAATCAAATCATGGATGACGGGATTCTCCAAATTCTTATTTCTTGCTTTCGATGAAATCGGTGATCTGGATAGATATGATACGACTTCTTCGCACCGTCTAAATGATGACAACTGGTACGGTCGTTTCAGCGAATTGAGTAGGCAAATGTTATGAACGACAGCATTACGGAGGAACTTGATATGATGCAAGATGTTCTCGTGTTTACCTTTCGCAGGATGACGTTCATAATAGAAACCGTACAACTTAATGAATTCGCCGAACGATAAAACCTCGAGTATGCTCCACATGGAGTAGCGGTCACGATATTTGTCGATGAGTTCCCCGACCACGGATTGTCTGCGTTTCTCCTCGATGGATGAAAGGACCCCGGGATTTTCTACAAGAAAATCGGAGATGATTGTAAATCCGTCTTCGGTAGGTTCGTTAGTCAAATCGCGAAGCAGGTTCTGCTTGAGGATATGTTCCAGGTGGACTATGAACTTTGTGATAAAACGGCGTAATTGGTGATCAATCTCGGCCATTTCGGTCAGATAATTAAAATCCAGGTTGATATACTCCCCTGTCGAAGGCTTGACCTCGTAATTCTTGCAATAGGCCTTGATGCGGAAATCTGAATTCTTCCGTTCCAGATACGTTTTCGCTTGATCCATCGTGACGTGATTGAACGTAACGCCTTTGCTTCTCATATGTTCAATTTGTTCATCATAACTCAACTTCTTTTTTTATGCCTGCCATACCATCCATCATGAAAATCATCTAGTGCAGCATATTCATTATATCACAGGAATGAATCGTCAATCGCGATTGGTTGATGTTTTTCAATATGCCGACTCATTTTGAACATATAGATGGTAGTGCAGACTTGAGAGGGAAAATAATGGATAACATCCACGGATCCGATTATCGCACGACGTCGCGCTTGTGCACTGTGATCGCGACCGGGACGTCGGACGAAAACCAAACATTTTCGCGCTCCGGCGCCGGAAACGCGGTCGCCGTCAGGGTCGTCCTGCCGTCCGCGAGGAAGACCTCGCAGGAGTAACGGTCGAGGATCAGGCGGATCCGGACCTTCCCATCCAAAAGCGGACAGTCGGCGGTCACGAAGTTCGCGGTTTCGTCGGTCGGCAGGAGCGGTCCGGCGACGGCGCGGCGGTCGAGGACGACCCTTCCGTCGTCGTAGTCGATCGACAGACCGTTTCCTTCCGCATCGCAGAAGACGGTAATCCCCGTCCTGCCCGGGCCGGGTGTAAACGAGATGTCGATGTCCTGGGCGAAGCCCGAGAGGCGCGGATCTTGGAAGTCGCGCCCGGCGGGGAGGTCGACAGTCAGGTCGAGGGGGTTGCGATGGTACCATTCGAGCTCGCGGACGGGCCATTGATGAAGCCTTCCGTCCTTCAGAGAGAGTTCGCGCGGGAACGTGAGCGCTCCCGCGAATCCGGTCGAGGCGTAGGCCGGACGGCGATTCCAGCTCTGCATCCATGCGACCATGACGACGCGCCCGTCGGGCATGACCGTCGTCTGCGGCGCGTAGAAGTCGAGGCCGAGGTCGATCTCGGCGATCGCTTCGAAATTCCAGTCGGAAAAAACGCCGGTCTTCGGATCGAACCGGCCGACGACGCAGGCGGTGCCGTGGCGGTTCCGGTGACCGGGGATGTCCTGCGGGCTGACGAGGATCGCGTCGCCTGCGGGGAAACGGACCAGGTCCGGGCATTCGAGCATGACCCCGAGTTTCGGCCTCAGGGCTTCACCGTTCCTGAGGACGATCCCGACGTACGTCCACTTCATCAGGTCGGAGGAGCGGTACAGGAGCAGCTTCGCGTAGGGATCGGATGCGTTCCGGTTGGCGACGAGCATGTGGAAGGCTCCGTCCTCGAACCAGACCTTCGGGTCGCGGAAGTCGGCCTTCGAGGAGTCCCGCGGGAGCATCGTCCCGTCGACGACGGGATTGCGTTCGTATTCGACATACTCGATCCCGTCCGTCGAGGTGGCGAGGCACTGGACCTGGCGGAAGAGGCCGGCGCGGGTATAGACGAGTGCGTGCTTTCCGTCGTGGGTCACCGCCGATCCCGAGAAGCATCCGAGGACGCCCTTCCCGGCGCCGGGCGTGAGCGCGACGGGAAGCCTCGTCCACTTGACGAAGTCGTCGCTTGCGACGTGTCCCCAGTGCATCGGTCCCCAGTGGGTCGCGTAGGGGTTGGACTGGTAGAACAGGTGGATTTTCCCATCGAAGAACGAGAACCCGTTCGGATCGTTGATCCAACCGACGGGGGCGGCGACGTGGAACCGGAACCGGTCTTCTTCCCGGATGGATCGCGCATGGCGCGCGATGAAGCGGTCGGCATTGCTCATGCGGCTTTCCCCGTCCGGTCTCTTCTCGATGCTTCAGCGATCGTGTCCTTCACCCATTGGACGAGATCCTCATACGTCAACCCGCCGGATGCCAGCGAGAATCCGATTCTGACGACCTCATTGTTCGAAGGTACGTAGGGGAGTCCTTCCGATCGTAGCATGAGTGCCATCACATGCATCGCGATCCTCTTGTTGCCATCGATGAAAGGGTGACTCGTACAGAGCGCATACGCCAGGCGCGCCGCCTTTTCGATGGGGCTAGGATGCAGATCGTTGCCGTCGAATGTCTGTTGGATCGACTGAAGTGCTGAGTCGATACGTTCGATTTCGCGGATGCCGCGGCGTCCACCGGTTGCGGCGATCAGCCGTTCATGGAGTTCGATGATGAACTCTTTGCTCCAGATCATTTCGCCAGTTTGCCGTAGGCTTCGCCATATTCCGCGATCAGCTGTTCGGACATGAGACGCATGTGCATCTTTTCGAATTCCTCTTTCATCGCGGCAGTCATCTTGTCGACATCGAACATCACATATGCCGGTTTGTTGCGCTTGAAGATCATGACGTAACCGTCGGTATCGGCTTTCTTCGCGAGTTTGCTGAAATTCTGGTTCGCCTCCGTGACACTGATGATTTTTTCGGTCGCAATCAACATCGTATTCACCTCTATGATTATCATATCATATATAGATATTTTTGTAGCTATTTTATTTTTTCAATACTCATCAAATAACTAGCCAACGTAGGTTCGTGGGCGACTTCATTTGGTTGCATGTCATTCGTTGGCGCGAGATAGACCATCTATGATACAATGGAAGGGCGTCCGGAACACCGGACCTCACGCAATCGCGACGCGACGTTCATCGTATCTTCATGATGGCGCGTTATGATATCCATGGAAGGAGGCGAAGCGCCATGCCCGTCGGACCGAAAAGACTCTTGCCCTACATCGCGGGCTTCTACGCCCTCCTCTTCCTCTTCACCACCTTCACCCTCCTCTACGAGTTCGTGATCCCGCACGGCGGGATCGTGATCACCGATCCCGTCTTCACCACCACGATCACCGTCCCGACCACCACGGCCGATCCGATCACCGGCCCGATCGGAACGGGAACGACGACGGAACCGGTGGTGACGACGACCGATCCCGGGCTCGTCTATCCCGGCGAGGTCCCCGCCGCGCTCCTCGGGGGGACCGTCCTCGGGACGTACGAAAACGAAAACGTCCTCATCACGCTGTATCAGATCCGCGCCTCGAACTCCGACGTCTACGTCGCCGACGTCGTCACGACCGACGGTTCCCAGATCCTCGCCGCCCTCGCCTTCAACACCTTCGGCGGGACCAACATCGTCCAGACCGTCTCGACGATGGCGGAGGACCACGACGCGATCTTCGCGATCAACTCCGACTACGCCTCCCACTACGACTACGGCTACGTCATCAGGAACGGCATGATCCTCCGCACCTCCGCCTCCTACCGCGACTGCGTCGTCCTGAACGCCGACGGAACGGTCGCGTTCCATACGGAGGAGGAGACCCCCCTCCAGTCGATCGTCGACGACGGCGCCTGGCAGCTCTGGTCCTTCGGTCCGGTGATCGTGAGAGACGGCGTCTCGGTCGCGAGCGTGAACGACGGCCTCGCCAGGGACGCGGTGAACAACCCCCGCTCCGGCTTCGGCGCGGTGTCTGCGAACCACTTCATGTTCGTCACCGTCGACGGCCGCACCGACGCCTCGCACGGCGCCGACATCGAGGAGTTCGCGGACATCATGCTTCTCGTCGGGTGCACGCAGGCGTACAACTTCGACGGCGGCGGTTCGGCCACGATGTGGTTCGACGGCGCCGTCGTGAACAATCCCTCCGAGGGCACCGAAAGGAAGGTGGGCGACTGTGTCTACATCCGACGCTAAGCGCCGATTCCTGAAGCGGGCGCGGAACTACGGGTTCGCGTCCGCGTTCCTGCTTCTCTTCCATCTCGTCTACCAGATCTTCGCCCACGGCGTCGATTCGCCCTACATGACCTTCGCCTTCCTGATCCCGCTTGTAGGCGGCGTCGCCGTCGAACTCGGTTTCCTCTTCCTCCCCGCCCCGGGCGAGGTCGGCCTCGCCGTCTGGCCGATGGGAATCGCCACGATCGCGACGGGCAGCGTCCTCCACGGCGTCTTCGACATCTACGGCGGATCCTCCGACCTGGTGAACGTCTTCTTCGCCGCGGGCGCGCTCCTGATCCTCGCCGCTTCCGTGCTCTACGCGATCACGCTCGTGAGATCGAGGCGCCGTCCGTGAACGCGATCCTGATTCCGGCCTACCAGCCGGACGACAAGCTCGTCGTCCTCGTCAAGGAACTGAAGGCCCTCGGCCTCGACCGGATCGTCGTCGTCGACGACGGGTCGCGCGCCGCCTGCGCCCCCGTCTTCGAAGCCGTCGAGAAGGAAGGTGCGAAACTTGTCCGCCATCCCGTCAACCAGGGCAAGGGCGCGGCGATCAAGACCGCCCTCTCCTTCGCCTCGCAGACGATGCCCGAGTGCGCGGGCTACGTCACCTGCGACGCCGACGGCCAGCACCTCGCCAAGGACATCCTGAAGGTGTCGGAGGAACTCGCGGCGCATCCCGAGGCGCTCGTCCTCGGGTCGCGCGACCTGACGGCGGAGAACGTCCCCCGCCAGAGCCGCTTCGGCAACGCCTTCTCGAGCTTCTACTTCAAGGCCGTCACCGGCGTCGCCTGCAAGGACACGCAGACCGGCCTCCGGGGAATCCCGAAGGC